>NZ_LPVS01000062.1:0-7067 GCF_014843905.1 Mesorhizobium silamurunense
TCCATCGCAACCTCCTTCGTTCAGGTGTTGCGACGACCGCTTGAATCCGCCTAGGCTTCCGATGTCGCTGTGATGTCGTGTTGCATCTCCGATTTTGCAGTGGTTACTATTGCGTTAACTCCTCACGTTCGCCTTCTGACCTGTAGATCAGTCCCGGCTCGACGATCCATTCACCAGCGGAGAGCGATTCGACATCGTAACGCCCGTCAGGGAGGCGTACTGCAAGCCCAACATAGCGATAGCGAGTGCCAGAGGAATCCGCGACCGTCCCGAAGATCGGTCGGTCTGCAAGGTAGCCGACGATCGCGCTTACAGCACCAGATTGCGAAACGGCAGGCCCGGCAATCCTAAGCGTGTAGTATTCGATCGGGATGCTTCTCGCACCTATAAGCATCAGCTAATTCCTCGTCAAAGGAACGCGATGGCTGAGTATGCTCGCGCGAACACTAGAAATCCATGTAAATGAATGGGTGGAAGCCAACCGTCGTTATAGGCCGTTAGCCGCCACCGTCCTGGCCGCCCTTCCTCAATCTCACACCGGCGCCGCCGCCGTTCTGGGGGATGAACTCGACGCCGGCCGCTTCAAGGGCAAGCGGACACCGCCGGTTTTTCACTCAGCCTTCAGTACCTAGTGTCTGGTCAGCCAATCACGAATGATCAATCGGACGGCTTCAGGTCGTGAAACATCATGCTCGGCAACAAATTGATCGACGCCCGCGAGCATGTCCGGTTGAAGGCGAATCATGATCGGCACACCCTTTCCAGTCGGCGCCGGTCCCCGCCGTTTCGTTCTCGCCACGGCGAGCGTCGCGTTAATCGGGTGGGTGCTCATCGTCATGCCCCATAACGTTGGCTGGTGCTGGCTCTCGAGATAGGTGAGTAGCCTGAGACATAGGTGACGAAACGTCCCAGACACATGGGTAACACTTTTCGCTTTGCGGGAGGTGTTTGGCAGGATTTGAACCTGCGACCCCATCGTCCCGAACGAGCGGGTTGGCCGGCAAGAGCCCGGATTTCCGCCACTTCCTATGATGCCAGACAGCCGCGGGTTGGCCGGCAAGAGCCCGGATTTCCGCCACTTCCTATGATGCCAGACAGCCTTTGTTCACGTTTATTTCCGGCGATTCTGTGGGGTAACTGTGGGGTAGTCAGAAACGTTCTCCTTCTGTGCCACGAGCATCTTGACTGTGTTTTTTGGCACGTTTCGCGAACGTGACTTGGAGACGATCGCCCGGGTGGCTTCGGCCTGAAAATCGGGGTGATGGTGCCCATAGGTCTCAATCAGCATTTCGACTGTCATACCGAGAAATCCGGCAGCCGCCCACCGGTCGGTGCCCTGCTGCATCAGCCAGGTCGCGGCTGTGTGACGGAAAACGTGCGGCGTGATGTCAGTGCGGAACACGCGCCGCATGCTACCGTCAGGTGCTGCCACGTCGTCATACCAGCCGAGCCCGGCCGCCTCGACCACCGAGCGGAAGGCTTTCTTGATCGACCGCACTGGTTTGCCGTTCCACTCTACGACGTAGTCGTGCGCGATCATGCGGCCGATGCTTGCGCTTTTCCCGCGGCCCTTGGTCTTGATCTGCAACGGCGTTGCCGCCCAACGACGTACATGTGCAAGCAGCCGGTCAGGCAATCTGACCGGTGGTTGGCGCTTGTTAGTCTCGTGGCGGCGGCCGGCGCGGCGGTAGAAAATGCCATATTCGAGGTCGACATATCCGGCGCCCTCTGTTGGCCGGATGGCCGCTCCGCAGACCGCGGCCGACCGGGTGCCGGTGTATAGAGCAACCAGCATGAATCGCGCGACGTGACGTGCGGTGCGGCGATCGCTTGGCTTACCCTTCCATGACTGTCGCATGCGCCATGCGGCGCGCAGCAGGGCGGCTGCCTCGTCGCGTGTCAACCAACGGTAGCGCGGCACAGGCTTCGCTGGCAGCACGATCGCAGGTGCAGACGTTATATAGCCTTCACGGTGATAGTTGTTCAGGGCCGCGCGCAGATCCTCCAACTGACGTCTGGCAGCGGGGCCATTGCCGTGCACCTTCGCGTAGTCGCGACAGACCTTGCCGTTGATGTCGCCGATTTTCGTGTTGCCGAACCACCTTAGCGCAACGATCAGCCGCTTGGCGGTTTCCTTTGGCTGGGCGTGTGAGGGCGCGACGTCAGTAAGATAAACGCTAACGGCGTCGGCTACCGGGACGGTGGCCGGATCGCGGCCGCGCTCGCGGGCCGGCCGGTATTTTTCGATGATGTGTTGGGCGAGCCGTCTCTCAGCGCGTTCGCGGTCGCCAGTGCTACCGCAAGCGCTGATGAAGGTTGCGCCATCGCGGATGAACCATCCAGCTCCGTTGCGCAGGCTGCCGTCCGCCCTTCTGCTTTCGGCGCGCCAGACCAGGCGCGCCCCTTTCGACGTCCGCGGCATAGCTCTCTCATCTTGGTGATTGCTGCCAAAGTCACGTATTCCTTGCCTGCGATCAGCTCTGTCTGAAGGCGGCCAGCATCTCGTTCTTTTCGCAACCCTGCCGCGCCCATAGAGCCATCCGGAAAGGCGATCTCGGCAGCAACGTCGAGGCGGAGCGGCATATTGTCGTCCAACTGCTCTGGAATTCTCATCGCATGCCTCTCGTTTGACGCCGGAGAACAAACTCGGCGTCATCGCTTAGTGTTTGAGCCTCTCAGATGATCCGGCACGGGCCAGACAGTTGCCCGACGGGACCGAAATCTTTCGCCAGTAAGCGCAAGATCCTTCGCTATCAAATAGCTAAAGCATAGCTGGCACTATCCCGAGGTCATTCTCACCGCCAGGTGCTTTTGCGCTTGAAAACTACGCACCTAAGAGCCGTATGTGAATGGCACTGGACCTCTTATGCAGTGATTAGGACACTCTGGCGTACAAAACGGCGGTGTATAGGACAGGAAGAACTTATGAAAATTGCGCTGCCGTTCGATTCTGAGACCGTTTGAAAACGTTCTGACCAGAGTTCATATTCAAAAATTGGTCAGTAGCCAGCCAAGATACGAGGCAGCAAAATACCCGCCTTCGAACGTCGTCCCTCCGGCGGGACGCGCTCTGATCGCCCAATAAGACGGTTCACGAAGATAGCACCAATGAGTTGCTCGTAGGTTGCGGCGTCGGCACTGGCCGGAGTTGCCGGACCGGACAACGGTCGAGCCGGTGACAGGCTCTTGCGGACCACGCCCTTGCCACGAACGTCCCGACGACGGAAGCCACGCTTATGAATGTAGGGCGTTGTCCCAGGTGGGGTGGCGCCGGTTTACTGCGTCGCGCCCTCTTGACGAAAGCGGGCCCCATAAAAGTGAGAGTGTGGATCGGCTTTTCCACGACGGGTCGAAAGCTGGGGAGAGTCCTCCAGCGCCTGTCGCGGAGAAATCACGATGTCCAATCACTATCACCGACGCGGAGCCGCTGCCGGCCGGACGAACCTCTATGACGAGATAACCGACAAGATCATCTCGGAGTTGGAGGCGGGTCGGCTTCCCTGGGTTCAGCCATGGGGGAGCGCGGCAGCCAAGGCGCCGCTTTCGCTGCCCCGGAACGCCAGCACCGGCAGAGCATATAGCGGCATCAATGTGCTCATCCTCTGGGGCGCTGTCGTCGAGCAGGGTTATACGGCCCAAAGCTGGCTGACTTTCCGCCAAGCCCTCGCGCTCGGCGGAAACGTTCGGAGGGGTGAGCACGGCACAACCGTTGTGTACGCCGATCGCTTTGTTCCTGACGATGAGAAGAAACGCGCCAGAGATACTGGTGAAGATGCCCGGCCGGTTCCATTCCTCAAGAAGTTCACCGTGTTCAATGCCGAGCAATGTGAAGGTTTGCCGGAAGACATCGCAGTTTCCCCGCTGCCGGACCCGGCCCTGATCGAGCCACGCGTCGAGGCCCTGATCAAGGCCACAGGCATCGAATTCCGCATCGGCGGCGATCGAGCCTATTACTTGCCAACCCAGGACCGCGTTCAAGTACCGCCGCCTCAAGCCTTCTTCGAGCCTATCAACTGGCATCGCACTGCGCTGCATGAACTTGGCCATGCCACGGGCCATCCGTCACGTCTTGCTCGCGACTTCTCCGGTTCCTTTGGAACCAGAAAGTATGCGTTCGAGGAACTGGTGGCAGAGATCAGCGCCGCCTTCTCGTGCGCTGCTCTGGGTATCGTTCCGACCGTGCGGCATGCCGACTACATCGGATCCTGGCTGGAGGTGCTGCGGGAGGACAATCGGGCTGTCGTGCGCGCCGCCAGCCTGGCCGGCAAGGCGGCCGACTGGCTCCTCGGCCATCTGCCAGAAGAAGTCGCGCTGCCCATCCATGTGGATGCCGATCACAACAGGAGGGCAGCCTGATGTCGCGGCGCGATATCTGCGAACTGGCATCCTGTCTCGGTCGACAGGCCGAGGCAGTGTGCCGACGCTATCTTTCCAATGGTCGTCGCGTGGGGCGGTATTGGGTGGTTGGCGATGCTCGCAATACCTCGGGGCGCTCCATGTTTGTCCGCCTGAAGGGACCGGATTTCGGCAAGGGCGCGGCAGGCAAGTGGACCGACGCCGCCACTGGCGAGCACGGTGACCTGCTCGACGTCATTCGGGAATCTCTTGGCTTGATCGACTTCAGGGACGTTGCCGATGAGGCGCGCAGCTTTTTGTCCACGCCTCCACTAACGCCCGATCCAGCCGAACGCAAAAGGCGAGCACCTGGCGCTGGAGCAGGCTCTGCCAAAGCGGCGACACGGCTGGTTGCCATGTCGCGGCCCATCTCCCGGACACTTGTCGAGACGTATTTGCGAGCACGCGGTATAACAGCCTTCCACGAAACCGGCAGCCTTCGCTTTCATCCGCGCTGCTACTATCGGCCCGACGAGGACGGCCCGAGCGAAACCTGGCCTGCGATGATCGCGGCCGTTACCGATCTCAACGGTAAACTCACGGGCGCGCACCGCACCTGGCTCGATCCGGACGGTTTCAGTGAGACCTGTCTCGGCCGAGCTCCAATCGACACGCCTAGGCGAGCCATGGGCCAACTGTTGGGGCACGCGGTCCGCTTCGGCGTCGGCTGCGACGTGATGGCCGCCGGCGAAGGCATCGAGACCATGCTTTCGCAACGCTCGGTGCTGCCCACCATGCCGGTAATCGCAGCCCTGTCCGCGGCACATCTGTCAGCCATCCTTTTTCCTGACACACTGCGGCGTCTCTACATCACCCGCGACAACGATCCCGCGGGGGATGGGGCAATGGCGACCCTCATGGAACGCGCCAGCTCGGCGGGGATCGAGGCGATCGTGCTGACGCCGCAACTCGGCGACTTCAACGAGGATCTGCGTCTGCTCGGTCTCGATGCCCTCAGGGCAACCTTGCGGGCTCAGATCGCACCGCAGGACGTCGCCCGCTTCACGGTGCTCGCGGCCTGACGGGAGGGGAGAGCGAAAGGCGGCATGCCGCTGTCCTTGTGCCCACGGTGTTTGCTTCGTCAGGAAAGGACCGGCCCACGGCCTTCCAGAGGGCGATCGGGCGACAGCCGGTCCGGACTTGCAATGGCTTTGCCCGGCTATTTTCCGGCGGCCCTTCCCACCCCACGCGACGCGCCGCGTGGGGGTCCCCGGCTTCGTGCCTTTCCATCGCGAAGCAAAATAGCCGGGCCTCGCCATCCTCCACTCCCGTTCCGGCCCTGCGCTGACGCTTCGGATGCAAGTCCGGACCGCCCGTCGCCTTCGTCGCCATGAAGGCCGCGATGGGCGCGACCGATCCGCCGAAGGAAGCCGCCATGAGCAACCAGCACGACACCGACTTCGAACTGCAACGCGCCTCATCGCCAATGGATCACGTCCTCCAGGAACTCCAGCTCTACGGTTACCGTCCGTTCGAAGACGAACCAGATCCGCGACCGCTTCCGGAGGGCCATGTCATCGCAGCCAGCATCGCCGACATTTTCGACGCCCTGGTAGTGGCGCTGTCCGACACGCGCCTCGAGCCCGACCTGGAGGAACTGCTTTGGGGCACAGTAAACCTCTTCCATCGCGCAGCCGATCGGATCGAACGCGAACTCGATGACAACGAACTTTCCCAGCGGCGCCTGCAGCGCGAACAAGACGGCTCCGAGGTCAAATCCGTGGAACTGGAGCTCCTTACCGCGCAGGGGCAGACGTTCATCGAACGCCGCAACGCCTTCGAACTGATGCGCGACCAGGCCGCAGAGCACTTCGAGCGCCACACCCACTCGATCTGGCGTCCGCGTACCGGCTCCATGGCCAACCACCGCAACCTGACTGCCGCTATGATCGACAGCCGCGATTTCCTCGCCGCCAAAAAGCACGCCGACAATCAGGTCTTCGTGCCACCTGGCCCGAAGGTGGCCTTCACCGGCGGCCTCGACTTCAACGACCACTCTGCGATCTGGGCCAAGCTCGACCAGGCCCACGCCAAGCATCCGGACATGGTGCTGTTGCATGGCGGCTCACCGAAGGGCGCTGAGCTGATCGCCGCGAAATGGGCCGACAATCGCAAGGTGCCTCAGATCGCCTTCAAACCCGACTGGACGAAGCACGCCAAGGCCGCACCATTCAAACGCAATGACGCGATGCTCGGCGCAATGCCGATTGGCGTCATCGTCTTTCCCGGCACTGGCATCCAGGACAATCTCGCAGACAAGGCCCGCAGGCTCGGTATCCCGGTTTATCGATTTGGGTCGAGTGGGGCGTGAGCGCCGCCCACTTTACTTTAGGATGCAGACTGACACACCAACCTCTGCATATGATGCGGAGGGTGAGGCCACAAATCTCGCGGATGCTGCCGATCCAGGGCGGCGACGATCTTGCCGGCATAGAGGTCCGGGAAGGACACAACAGGCACCTCGGCATAGCCGAATAGCTCTTCTACTCGGTCACAAACCGCCCGTGTTTCGGGAGAGTAGAGGCAACACGAATGACAGGCGTCACCTCGATCTTGATCTGCACGCCGTCGGAAGCAACCGGCACCTTTGTAACGGCGCCTTCGCTGTGCAGCGGCACGATCTAGCAGGCTGTTGAAAAAGTGGCTCGCAGCGAGGCTGTGAGCGTGATTCA
>NZ_LPVS01000063.1:0-12522 GCF_014843905.1 Mesorhizobium silamurunense
GAATCACCCAACAGATATCAACTCAACAAATTAATGGGTCCTGACCCTAGTCGAGCAGGCAGGGCTAGAGGGTGTCGTCTCGAAACGGAAAGGTAGCAAATATCGCTTCAGACCGCCGACCAACTGGCTAAAGGCCAAGTGCTATTCGATCGACGAATACGAACTGCTCGGCGTCGAGCGCGGGGCAGGAAAGCCAGCCTGCGCTCTGATGGCCGAGAGAGGCACAGGGCGCTATATGGGCTCCGCTTTCATCACCCTCACCGAGAGATGCGCGAGCGGCTCTGGCAGCGCGTTCAAGAGCGTGCAGGGACAGCGCCAAAGGGCATGAAGCGGCGGCGACACAATGGGTCAAGCCGGGGCTGATCGGCCGCGTGAAACATCTTCGCGGCGAGGAAGACCTGCGCCATGCGTCGCTGCAGGACTTCAGGGAGGGTTGATCGGCGAACCGGCCCGGCAATGAGTCACGGCCTTTTGAATTTCTCCCGCACGGCAAGTAAATTCATTTCTGCTAATCACCAAACACGCATTGAGGCTGCGAGCGGTCGGTTCCCCAGGGATGTAGCCGCGACCAACGGAGCTCGAAAAGCCTGTCGTCAGCGCAATAGGCGGCAGGCCTTTCTTTTAGTTGGCAAAAACGTCCGGGGGTTGGTTGCCGGCCTGCGGCGGTCGCCGGTTGCTTTATCGATAACCTGCGCTATGCGCTATCGGCTGCCCCTTGATCACCTTCGCGTCGCGCATGAGCGAGCTCCAATTCAAGCCAAGCAAGGAAATCAGTTCGAGAGCCTGGGATTTGCTGATACCAGTCTCAACCTGTAGGCGATGAACAATGGCGTCTAAAGTGGCCTGGTTATCATTGTCTGCCATTTGAGCGAGTCCCTTCGCAAAGGGACCTAAACGGCCAACGCAAGGCATGGTTCCGGCGCACGAAACTTGCACTGCATTTCGGTCCAAGCGGCCCGGCGGCCGGGGGGTTAGGGCTCGGGGATCGGCCGCCGCGCCTAACCGGCAAACGGGGTAGGGGTTGGTTTGTCGGCTGGCGAATTATAATCCGCTTTCGTTCGCGCGAGATGCGATTATTTTAGGTACCTCTGAACTATCGGGCGACCGCACCGCTCCCATGCCGTTCATACTGGCTGGCTCGCTCCCAGGATTCCCGTTCCTTAAAAATGTATGGAACCGGGCCTGAAATCACGCATTACAGATACGAGCGGTCGATACCCAAGCAATGACACCGCTCCATCGAAAGCCCGTCACTTCTCCCCCCCCCCCTGTGGCGGGCTTTTCTATGCGCTCTTGGCTGTGCGCAGTTTCGAAAGCGACCGCCATAACTCGTTCGTCGGTGATCCCGGCTAGGAACAAACTGCCGCTCCGACAATTCTGATGGATGGCACTTTACTACTTCGATGTGAACGACAATGGCGTGGTGTATCCTGACGATCAGGGAATCGAATGTGCCGATTTCCCCCGGGTGAAAAAAGAAGCGATCCGCGCGCTGGTGGAAATGATTAACGACAGCGTGCCCGATGGCGATCACCACCTCATAAGGATCAAAGTTCGACAGGAGGGCGGCGATCTGGTGCTGCAGGCGGCTATCCGCTTGGATGTAGAGTCTCAGCGCCATTCAGGCGCCCACAAGTCTCCTGATCCCCATGCAGAAGGCTAAAAAATAGCGGCAGGGCAAATCAAGCCGACAGGTTCCCGCGGCCTCGTTTCGGCTTGCTCATCATTTGTAGCGCGTGCCGGAAAGCAACGGCTCCTACCTCGCAGCCGTGCTTGGATGGACCGTTCGAATTGATGACGATCATGGCTTGCTCAATCGTCAGGCCATACTTTTCCGCGAGAGCCTCCGGCTCGTACGTATCTTTCCAGTTCTCGATCTGTTTGGACATGACGGCGCCTCCGGTTCGATCGACCCCGAGAACGCGCAATCGCGTGGGAGGTTGCAGCTAAGGTCTCCCAGCCCTAAGCATCGCCCTGGCGATCGCCAGTTCGGCCTCGACCCTCGCGTTTTCCTTCTGCGTCATGTTATCCGCCGCGATCAGGCGGCGCAGTGATCGCAGGACCTCGCCGCGCGTCCAGCCGGCCTCCAGCATGCAATCGAGGATGGCCTGAAATCCAGGCTCCATCGCCTCCTGGCAATCGACTTCCCGGTCGGCATAATGACCGGTTCTGCGCGGCGACGAGGTCATAGGAAGCGCTCTCCCTCGCCGCGGTGCTCGAAGCAAAACCAACGCTGCTTCGGCCGGGCAAAGCCCCAGCCGGCATCTTTGCCGCAGTTGGCATATTCACAGGCGTGGCCGAGAGGGCCGAGCTCGCGCGGCCGGATGGGTGCCCGGTTCATATGTTGGTCTGATCCGTCCACCGTCAAGCTGCATGCGATTCTCCTGTGGCGAGTGCCCGCCACCTTCGATGGCAGCGGACACCCGCAAACCGCCGATGAAGGGACTCGCTCGGCGGCGGCAACCAATGTGTTGCCGACGTGTTGGTTGCGCCTCTCAGCCCATTGCCTTGGGTGCCGGGACTTCGGTCGTATCAGGCCCTCGACTGCAGTCTCGCGGCTGGAACGAACGCATTGAGGGGTCGTTTGCCTAGTGCCAACCGCTCCCGCCAACGGTGGTTGAGCAAGGCAGAGGCTCCGGCGCGCGCCCCGGCGGGAGGTACGTTCGCGCTGGAGCCTTTTGGTGAACGACGGAGCGAAGGATATGAATGATCGTCACAACAGTGTGTTGGAAGCCCGGTGGCTCCTTGCTGTGCCCGCGTCACTTATCCTTGCCGTCCTGTTGGCTGGGTTCTGGCTTACTTGAAGCAGTCGAAAGTGGTGGCCGACCCAGTGTAGCGGCATTTGACCGCTACTCGATGTCGAGCCGAAATACCCCGTTCCGACCGCCTTGCCTCTCAAAGTCGGTTTGTAGTTCATCCCAGGTGCCAAGGTACCCTCCACAATCGTCGCAAGAAATCGGCGTGTCGGGACCGGCGTCGGCAGGAATTCTCAACCTGATGGTGAGGCAGTATGGGCATTCCAATTGATGATCGAGATATTTCGGGGACATCTGGCCGTTCACCTGGCCTGACTTGGTCCATTCCACAAAGTCAGGATCGACGGTCTCAAAGCCGGTGAAATCGCGGATCATTTGCGCGGCGAATTCACGCCATTGGGGTTCGGGAACTTTCTCTTCGATGCTCGCTCGGCGAAAGGCACTTCGCAGGATATCGCTATCGAGCGCCGACACCTTGTCGCGTGAACACAGGCGGAAGCACTCCAGCTCCCAAGCGTCCGCAATGCATCTATTCGGTACGGCTGACTTGGGGACTATACGCCGTTCAGCGAAATTCGCGACTCGAATCGGGTGTTAAAGGCTCGGGGGATTGGAGAAGGTTCTTGCAAGAAAGCGGGCCTCGCGGATGAGTGATGCCCAACCGTATCCGAGAAGTGCGGGCCTGGTTCTCTGTGATGCCGGACGCCTTCACCAAACGACGAGCAAGGGCGTCGGTCGCGGCAGGTGATGACCCTGTTGGCTCATCAATCATCTTGGGGATTCCTCATAAGTTCTGCAAACGGGCGAAAACGAAAATGGTTGCCGAGGCTGAAGCAACCGATCGATTCACGGGTCCTGTCCCCTTCCACCGAGTGAACGGCCCTTGCCAGCGCACTTTCGGTGCGGCGGACTCAATCACCGGAGATCACCATAACGATGAAGCTTCCATTTATAGAGGACACGCTTGGCGACGCATGAGATGGACTTTGCCCGGGTGGTGGCCGACCGAGTCATCTTTATGGACGTCGGACAGATCGTCGAGGAGGGCACGCCCAATGAGTTTTCGGGCACCCGCGCCATGATCGAACCAAGTTGTTCCTCGGCCAGATATTGAAGCACTAGTTTTTCAGGAAAGGCTGCTTTTCGACTTCGCTTTCGAAAAACGGACAGTCGCTGTGCTGTCCAAAGCGGTCGTTGAACGGTTCTACAATGAGGGATCGACTGGGCTTCCTGGAAGCTTCTCGAATTTTTTGGGTCCCGCCACCGGAAGATCTCCATGCACTTATAAGAAAGGTTGGCCTGTCCGAACCTGCATTGCGACAACTTTGACCGGATTTCACCCTCTCATATGTTCGTAATGCCCATAGGTAGCTATGCGCCTCATGTCGGCCATACGAGCATCTTTTGGCCTCCGTCCCGAAACCGACGCGAGAACACAATGCTGGAGGTCGTGGTGGCGCCAGAAGCGGTCAGTCGCGACCAAGCAGAGCCGCGCTGCAACTACGCCGCCTGCCATCGTCGCCTCGGGGCGCCGTCGGTCGGACACCGATGGCTGGGGAGCAGGCTGTTTAGACCTCGGATAGGTTTTGCCGATATTTGTCGGAAAAAGGAGCAGGAAAGTCATGACCGAGATCTGGCACTCACTCCTCGCCAATCTTGCCCTTGTCTCCATCCTGGTCGTCGCCTGGGACCTTGTGGCGGATTTCACGGGGCGTCTCCCGCAGCGGGTACAGTCGCTGCTTCTCGGCCTGGTCATGTGCGCGGGCGCGATCATTTCCATGGCGACGGCTCTGTCCGTCTCCGGCTTCGTCGTCGATCTGCGCGCTGCTTTCATCGGCGCCGCCGCGTTCTTCGGCGGGTGGCCGGCGATGTTCGTCGCTACCGCCGGTTCCATTGCCTATCGGCTCTATCTGGGCGGGCAGGGCGCCAGCGTCGGCGTCACGAGCATCCTGATCACCGCCGTCGTCGGCTTGGCATGGCACCACATCGTCGCGGTCCGGTCGCGCACCATGTTCGACATAGTCGGCCTCGGCGTGTCGGTTGCGCTCGCCGGGCTGATCACGCTTCTGGTCATTCCCTCGCAAGTCGTCGCCGGCTTTGTGCAGCAGAGCACGTTCCCGTCCCTGGTGTTCCGCTTCCTCAGTACCTTCATCATCGCCGTGCTGCTTGATCGGCAGCAGCGGCGGCGGAAGCTCGCCACGTCTAACATGATCTACCGCGCCATGGTTCGCGAGCTGCCGGATTGCCTAAACATAAAGGATGCCGAGGGGCGCTTTATCGCCGCCAATCCAGCCACCGCCGAACTGGTGCGCGCCGCCTCGGTCGAGGACCTTATCGGCAAGACGGATTTCGATTTCTATCCCAAGGACGTGGCCGAGCGCTTCAGACAGGATGAAATGGGCGCGCTGGAGGCCGGCCAAACATTGCGCATCGATCAGCCGGCACTTTTCCCGGACGGCAGGCAGGGCTGGCTCTACACGCTGAAGGCCCCTTTCCGCGACGAGACCGGCAACATCGCCGGCGTCATCACCTACAATCGCGACATCACCGAGCAGAAGCGAAATGCCCAGCTCAAGAACGACTTCATTTCCACGGTCAGTCATGAGCTGCGCACGCCGCTTACATCCATCCGCGGCTCGCTTGGCCTGATCGCGGCCGGCGTCGCGGGCGAACTGCCGCCCAAGGCCGCCAATCTCGTCAACATCGCCCACAACAACAGCGAAAGGCTGGTTCTTCTTATCAACGATATCCTCGACATGGAGAAAATCGAATCGGGCATGATCACCTTCAAGATCAAGCAGATGGCCGTCCGCCCGGTCGTGGAGCAGGCCATTGCCGCCAGTTCCAACTACATGGCCGAGAGCCGGATCCGCATCGTCCTGGTCGACGATGCCCCGCGCGCCGAGGCCAACATCGATCCGGACCGCATGCACCAGGTCATGGCCAACCTTCTGTCGAATGCGATCAAGTTTTCCGATGCCGGCGGCACCGTGACGGTGAAGCTCCAGCGTTGCGACCGCGACATGCTACGCATCTCCGTGATCGATCAGGGCGCTGGCATCCCGGAAGCGTTTCGCAGCCGCATATTCGGCAAGTTCGAGCAGGCGGACGCGTCCAGCACCCGCAAGAAGGGAGGCACCGGCCTGGGCTTGAGCATCGTCAAGACCATCGTCGAAAAGCTGGGCGGCGCCGTTTCCTTCGAGACAGAGCAAGGCAAGGGAACCTCCTTTCACGTCGACCTTGCCGAAGCGCACCGGCAGCCCGAGAAGCGGGTTTTTGTCGAGCGCCGATCGCGCAAGCGCGATGGCCGCTTGCGTGTCCTCATTTGCGAGGACGAGGCCGATGTCGCTGCGGTGATCGCGGCCCTTCTTGATGCGGAAGGCTTTTCCAGCGACGTCGCCCCCGACGTCGACACCGCCAAGGCGCTCCTGCGCTCCCGGGACTACGTGGCGCTGACGCTCGACATCAGACTGGCGGGGGAATCCGGCATCAAGCTCTTCCACGATATCCGGGCATCACCGGTGAACTCCGACATTTCGGTTATCGTCATCTCCGCCGTCGCCGATGAGGCCAGGCGTTCGCTGAACGGCACCGCTGTCGGCATCGTCGACTGGCTGGAGAAGCCAGTGGATTCGATGCGACTTCACGCCGCTCTCGCCAAGGTCGTCGCTGGCAATGTCGAGCAAAGACCCAGGATCCTCCACGTCGAGGACGACGAGGGCGTGCTTGCCGTGATGTCGGCAGGGCTGGGTCCGGACATCTCGATCACCTCGGCGAAAACGCTGCAGGACGCCCGGCGGGCGGTAGCGAAGCATCGCTTCGATCTGGTCATTCTGGACATCGCGCTTCCCGACGGGTCGGGCCTGGACCTGCTCATCGATCTGCCGCTGGAGACCCGGGTCATCGTGTTCTCGGCGACGGAGTTCGACCAGAAGCTCGGCGATCGGGTGCAGGCAATCATGATCAAAACCAGGGCATCGGAGATCGATGTCGCCAAGCTGGTCAGAAGCATGTTGGCTTCGTCTCGCAACGGCGCGGGACGCACCGCACAGGCAAGGGAGTGACGTTGATGCCAGCAAGAATCCTCTACGTGGATGACGAGGACGACATTCGCGAAATCGCCCAGATGTCGCTGGAGCTCGAGCCTCAGTTCGAGGTTCGCTCTTCAGCTTCGGGCGCCGAGGCGCTGACGGACGCCGCCGATTGGCAGCCCGACCTCATCCTGCTCGACGTGATGATGCCCGACATGGACGGGCCGGAGACGATGAAGCGCCTGGCCGCCTCGCCGCTGACGGCTTCAATCCCCGTGGCCTTCATCACGGCCCGCACCCAGACGCATCAGGTCGAACACTATCTGGCCATGGGGGCGGTCGGCGTCATCGCCAAGCCCTTCGACCCGCTGGCGCTTGCCGGCGAGGTTAGTAAGCTGCTGCCGCGGCGCGCCGGCCAAGCCTAGGAGGGGTGGGCGGCAAGGCGGCTGCTCGGAAGCTGTGCGCGGCCGTTTACGCCTCCTATACCATCGCCCAATATTCATCTACTGATTGCATCGAAATGCGGCCGTAGCGAATCTGCTTTATCTATGATTGCGCCGCATCGGCCGGCGCGGGTTCGCTCGCGCCGACTTAAGTTTGCATGGACGGCAGGCATTGGCGGATGTCGGTTCATGCTTTGATCACTCCGGGGGGCGACGGAACCGGAGCGGCACTGGTGGATGGAGCGAAGGCAAGAGTTCTAATTTGCGATGATGATCCTTTATTGCTCGAACTGATGGAGTTCAGGCTGAGGGCAAAGGGATACGAGGTCATCAAGGCTGTGGACGGGGCGGAAGCGCTCGCCAAGGCGGAGCAGGACGGACCGGACATCATCGTGCTCGACGCGATGATGCCCAGGGCCGACGGCATCGAGGTGCTGGCCCGCATCAAGGGCAACCCGGTCCTGTCTGAAATCCCCGTCGTCATGCTGACCGCACGCAAAGCCGAGAAGGACATCGTTTCGGCCCTGGAAAAAGGAGCCGACGACTATCTGGTGAAGCCATTCATTCCCGAGGAGCTTCTGGCCCGGCTGGCGCGTCTGCTTGCGCGCAGAGGCGGGAAGCGCTGATGCGGCGCGGCCGGCGCGCAGCCCTTGCCGCATGTATGGTCCTGGCGATCGCCGCGCCTCAGGGTGCGGCGCTGGCGCAGACGGTGGACGAGCTCTACGCGTCCGGCGTCAAAGCCAGGCAAGCGCAGCATTTCGACGAGGCGGCGGATCTTTTCCGGCGCGCGCTGGCGCTCAAGCCCGACAATGCCGACGCCCTGGTGCAACTCGGCTTCGCCGAACTTGGCCGCGACCATCTGCCGGCGGCGCGCGATGCCTTTTCCAGGGCGCTTTCCCTTGCCCCAACCTATCGGGATGCCAGCTTCGGCATGGCCGAGGTCGAGTTCCGCTCCGGCAATCTGGATGCCGCGCTGCCGCTCGCCGAGAAGGTCGCGCAGGCCGATCCCGGCAATGCCGACGCCGCAGCACTTGTCGGGAACATCACCAGGGCCCAGCGGGCCAGGAGCGGCCGTGAGGCGAAACAGGCTCCGGCTGCCCCGGTTCCGGAGAAGAAACCACCCCACCCGCGGCCCGATCCCGTCGCCGGCCTGATGGAGCAAGGCAGGCGCCTGCGGGCGGCGGGAAAGCTGCCCGAAGCGGAGAAGGCCTATCGCCGGGCGCTAAGGCTGGCGCCGAAGAATACCGACATCCTGGTCGCCCTTGGGTTGGTCGTCGGCTCCAGCCAGCGCTTCGACGAAGCCGGGCATTTCTTCGACCGGGCGCTCGCCATCAAGCCCGGCCTTCTCGACGCGCGGCTGGGCAAGGTCCGCCTGGCGATCTGGCAGGGCGACACGCCGCGCGCCCGCGCGCTGGTCGACGGCGTGCTTGCCTCGTCGCCGGACAATGTCGAGGCAATTGACCTCGACGGCAGGATCGCCCTGCTCGAAGCCGATTACACGCGGGCCGGGCAATCGTTCCAGCGCGTGCTTGCGCTCGATCCGCGCAATGCCGAGGCGCTGGTGGGGATCGGCGACGTGCGCCGGGCCCAGGGTGACGACGACGCAGCGCAGGAAGCCTACCGGCAAGCACTCGCCATCGAGCCCGGCTCTGCCGATATCGAGCAAAGGCTGGCCGTGCCACAGCCGCGCAAATGGCGGCTCGACCTCGGCAGCGAGGTGAGCGAACTCACCAACGGCCTTGGCGACTGGACCGACAGTTCGGCCAGCCTTGCCTATCGGCTCACCCCGCGCACGACGATTTCGGGCCGCACCCGGGTGGCGACCCGCTTCGGCCACACCGACGTCCAGGTCGAGGGCCGCATCGACCGGGCCTTCTCGCCGGCGTTCTCCGCCTATGCGCTGGCCGCGGCGACGCCGGACGCCGATTTCCTGGCGCGCTATTCGATCGGCGCCGGCGCTTCGTGGCAGGTCGTGGCCCCGGCAAGGGCGTTCGGCCCGTTGTCGCTCAACATCGATGCCCGCTACGACAATTTCGCCAACACCAACGTTACCAGCATATCGCCCTGGGTGCAGGGCTATATCCTCGACGGCCGCCTGGGGCTTTCCGCCCGCTGGGTGCATGCGCAGGACGATATCGGCACACGCGCGGACGGCTATGTGCTTCGCGCGGACCTTGCGGTAGCGCCACGCTTCAATGTCTTCGGCGGCTACGCCGACGCCCCCGAAATCTCCGACGGCACGCTGGTGCCGACGCGCACCGTCTTCGGGGGCATTTCCTGGGACGTCAGTGATCCCCTGACGCTGCGCGCCAGCATCGCGCATGAACAACGCCCGACATTCGACCGAAGCATATTCGGGCTCGGGCTGACCGCGCGGTTCTGACCATGTGGTACATCTGGGATCTCTCCATACTGCTCAGCGCCCTTTCCCTGGTGATCATGCTGTTCCTGATCGCGCGCCGCGTGCTGCGGGAGCGCCGGGGCAAGGCTGAGGCCGACCAGCGGCGCCAGCTTCTGACCGCGTTGATCGCCTTCACGGAGAGCCGCGATAGAGAGGCCCTGAAAGCGGCGGTGCTCGCGGTGCCGGCCGGCGTGGCGATCAATGCCGGCTTCGAGTTCATATCGCTGCTGCGCGGCGAGGAGCGCGACGACGTCCTTGTCGCCTTCAAAGAATGCGGCCTGCCGACCCTCGTCGGCAGGCGGCTGGAACGGGGCAATGTGGCCGAACGCATCCACGCGACCGAGATGCTGGCGGCGCTAGGCCCAGAGGATGCGTCGGCAAGCCTGCTTTCGGCGCTGGACCAAGACCGCTCGCGCGAAGTCAGGATCGCGGCCGCCATCGCGCTCTGCGATCTCGGCAGCCTGCCGCTGCTCGGCATCGCACTGGAGAAGATCGGCGTGGCGGGGCAGCGCTCGCGGCGCCTGATCGACCTGTTCAGGCGCTTTCCGCGGTCGCGCTTCAACGAGCTTGCGGTCCATGCATCGCGTGCGGACGCCGTGCCCTTCATCAGGGCGGCCGCGATCGACGCGCTCGCCCGCGCCGGCGGCTTCGGCTTTGCCGATTTCTTCGCCGGCCTGGCCAGCGATGCCTCACCCGAGGTTGCCGCCGCGGCGCTGCGCGCGCTCGGCCTTACGGGACACGCGAAGGCGCCGGCGATCCTGGCAAGCGCGATGGCGAACGGCGACTGGGATGTGCGCGCCGCCGCCGCTGATTCTGCGGGGCGCCTCGGTCTCTCGGAGCTAGCACCGCCGCTGTCCATACTGATGAACGATGAGGTGTGGACCGTGCGGTATGCCGCCGCCAACGCGCTGCGCTCTTTCGGTCAATCGGGAGAACGGCTGCTGCGCGAGATCGCGGCCAGTGAGGTTTCGCGAAGCCAGCGCACCGCCGATCTCATTCTTGCCGAAGGGCCAGCCTTATGATCGCCAACTGGAGCCACGAGATCGTTCTTGCGGCTACCATCCTGTCCTGGTTCATCATCGGGGCGGGGCTGGCGCAGACGTCGATCTACCTCCTGCAGCTCGTCGTCGCCGGCCACGCGCTTTCCAAGCGCCCGCCGGTGGCCCGCTCGGCGCTGCTTTGGCAGCGCTATGGAGATGTCGCGCCGCCGATCGCTCTCCTGGTGCCCGCCTATAACGAGGCTTTGAACGTGGTCGAGAGCGTCCATTCGATGCTGGCGCTCGAATATCCGAATTTCGAGGTGATCGTCATCAACGACGGCTCGAAGGACGATACTTTGCAGCGCCTTATCGAGGCCTTCAGGCTGGTGAAGTTCCACCGGCCTTATGAGGAGGTGCTGGCGCACATGCCGATCCGAGGCCTCTATTCCTCGCCGATGACCGAGCGGCTGTTCGTGATCGACAAAGAAAATGGCGGCAAGGCCGACGCCCAGAACGCCGGCATCAATGTCTGCCGCGCGCCGCTGTTCTGCGTGATCGATGGCGACTCCATCCTCGAGCCCGATGCACTGATGCGCGCCGCCCAGCCCTTCATCGACGACCCCGAGCGTACTATCGCCGTCGGCGGCACGATCCGTATCGCCAACGGCTCGAAAATCGAGGCGGGCAGGGTGCGCGAGGTCCGTCTGCCGCGCCGCCTGTTGCCGCTGCTCCAAGTGGTCGAATATCTGCGCGCCTTCCTTATGGCGCGGCTTGCCTGGAGCCGCATCAACACGCTGATGCTTGTCTCCGGCGCCTTCGGCATGTTCCGCCGCGCGGAAGTGGTGGCGGTGGGCGGCTTCACCAAGGGCTCGATGGGCGAGGACCTCGACCTCGTCATCAAGCTGCACCGCCACATGCGAGATAAAAAGCGCAAATACAGCATTCAGTTCATTCCCGAGCCGGTATGCTGGACCGAGGCGCCGGAAACGCTGAGCGTCCTTGCCCGGCAGCGCACGCGCTGGCAGCGCGGCGCGCTCGAATGCTTCTTCCGCTACCGCGCCATGCTCTTCAACCCGCTCTATGGTCGCGTCGGCTTCCTCGGCTTCGGCCACATCTTCATCGTCGACGTGCTGGGACCGGTGGCGGAGGTGTTGGGCTATATCCTGATCCCGGCCTTTTGGCTGCTCGGCATCCTTTCGGCCGAATATCTTCTGGCATTCACCTCGCTCATCTTCACCTATGGCGTTTGTGTGAGCGTATGCTCGCTCATCCTCGAAGAGGCCGAGCTGCAACGTTTCCCGCGCGCCAGGGATCTTGCCGTGCTGACGGCGGTCGCCGTGATCGAGAATTTCGGCTACCGCCAGCTCAACAACTTCTGGCGCGTGAAGGGCTGGTGGCAGTTCCTGCGCGCCGACCAGAGCTGGGGCGAGATGACTAGGACCGGCCTCGGCGCCGCGAAGAAATGAGCCCGGACGGCCCGGTCACGCCAGCGTGCGCTCGATCTCCGCGATAAGCGCATCGAGTGCCGCGCGGACCGCCCCGTCATCCGCCTGCTCGAGCAGCAGCGTCTCCAGCGCCGAAGCCCGCGCGCTGATCTTCGCAAAGCCGAACGTCCCCGCCGCACCGGCGAGCGAGTGGGTGACCCGGATCAAAGGCTCGTTGCCGGGCAGGAAATCCTGCTTGCAAGCGATAACCTTCAGTTCTGCCAGCTGGCCGGCGCACCGGGCAAGGAAACGTTGCCGCAGGGGGGCAAAGGGATCGATTGGGATGGGGCGATGCTCCGTGGCCGATGTTTGAGGTATTCAAGCAGAAAGCGACCTGGGTTGAAATGGGCTGCTTTCACGCATGACCGCCAGCCTTGCCCGGGCGGTCCGGCCGAAATGGTTCCCGGCCAGCACCATGTTCGCATGA
>NZ_LPVS01000064.1:0-24491 GCF_014843905.1 Mesorhizobium silamurunense
TCAGTCGATGTCGTGGCCGAGACGCGGCCGATTTTTTCAACGATATCCGCCAACAGTGATCGAAAAGCGGACAGACCGCTCCCGGCCCAAAACTGGTCGTCAAATAGTTCTACAATTAGCAATCGACTGGGGTTCTTGGAAGCTTTTCGAACTTTCTGCCTTGCGCCTCCAGCCGAATTGCGCGCGTATATGAAGGAATTTGGCGGGCCTGGATCCGCAGTGGTGCAAACTTGATCGAAGCGCTGTTCGGGCGGCGAGCGGAAGGCCGCTACAGCGCGAAACCCACTACTGAAGAAAGCGTTGTTCTACTATCGGAGGCAAGTTGTCAGTCAAAAAGTTCCAATTGGTGATAGAGGCTAACGCTGCCCTCCCAGAGCACGGTAGCGCTAGAGCGGTACGGCGACGAATACAGCGCGGCCACTCAATTCGTATGCTAACTCGACTCCGTTGCAAGTAGCCTTAAATCATGTCCCCGCAACCACTTCTGTTATAGTACGCTAACCGTCCCGGTCTAACCGGGGCGGTTTTTGCGTTCCGGGCAACGCTGCGCCAACGGACCCCGGCGGCTAGCGCGGTAGCCATAAGAGCATGGAACCGTGACATTGCCCGTACGATTCAGTCCTGATTGAAGTTTCGTTCTGGCCGATCGCTGCGTTGGGTACCGTCATCCAGGGATGGACCGTAGGCGTCGCGCCAGTCAACGCCACGCGCTGCCATCGGGATCCCAGCGCCCGCGCGCGCCTTCTGGGACGCTTAGGCTGACGATGATCGGTCCGAAGAAGCGTCGCAGCTCGCCTAGCAGCTGCGAGAAAGGGGGCGGCTCCATCACGGGCGGTGTGCGGCGCAGAAAGCCTTTCCAGAGGCCTGCCTCCGCGATCGCTGCGAAGGGCTCGGTCAGGCCGACGGGCATCTCCGTCGGGATGGCCGTCCCGCGGCGCTGCAGCGTTCCGCCGACTGCTTCCACAACATTGGTCATCTCGAGCGGGAATATGCGCGTGGCTACCCAGATGTCGTGGAAATCCTTGACGCGGCCGTTGGTCTGCCCGAAGCGGATCATTGCCTCGAACTTCTCGGCGATCACTGTCTCGGGCGGGTACATGAGGATGCTGGCTTCCGGCAGGCCCGCCAGGAGGGACGGAAAGATCTCCCGTTTCGGCGGCGGGTAGACGTGATCGCCGAAGCCGATGTCGACCTGCACGGTGATGATCGCACCAGCCAGGGTCGCTTTCAGGGTCAGCCGGGCGCCTTGATACTTGTTGTCTTCGCGGACCGCCTCGACCTTCAGTGTAGTTGGGTCGAATAGGATGCCGTCCTCTGGCAGCTCCATCTGACAAATGTGTTTGAACAACGCCATCAGGGCGCCGGGGGGGGGGTCGCCGTAGCCGAGCAGGTCGAGATCGCCGGTAGGCCGAAGGCGGCGTGCCTGGGCCAGGTGACGAACAGCATGGCGCCTTTCAGTACATAGCTCTCGGCCGCGTCGGTTTGGCTAAGGCGGAACAGTAGGCGTTCAATGGCGTAGCGCGTCAGGACCCGCTGGAAATCCTCGCCATCGATTTTGGCGTGGGCGAACAGCCGCGCGCGGGTCGACGCGGCTGGATCCTTGATGACTTTGTCCTTCATTGCATCGCCTTGATGAATGGCTCCATCCGGCTGGTCACCCGGTTCATGGCGGCAAACCTCATAAGTTCGCTCACGGTCGTCTTCCTCTGCTTCAGAGCGTCGCGCAGGGCCTCGATCGCCACGTCCTCGCCTACGTGTCGGCGATGCTTAAAACAGTCGGCGACGGTCTTGGCGACGCCGTAGATCGGCACCGGCACCCCTTCGATCGTCACTAGCTCGATAGCCGCCGTCAGGGCTTCCCCTGTTGCTCGGACGATTTCAATCTTAAGGTTCCTCGTGTTTGGGATCCGGTCCTTGTGGGGGATTGTCATCCAGACCGCATGTGGCAGCTGGGTCGTCAGCTCATGGTGACGGAGCGCACTGATAAGGCTGATGACGCCGTTCGGAACCAATCGCGCGGCCTCCGCCAAATTGTGCCCGATATGCTCCCCGACGTGGGAAGAATCCTGATAGAGTCCGCGGCCTAGACGAACCAGGTCTCCAGTGTCAGTCAGGCGTTTGAGATAGATCAGCGGGATACCGGCAGCCTTAAAGTCTCGCGCTCGAGCTATGCCTCGAGCACGGACCAGATCAAGGGCGCGTTCGCGATATCCCATATGACGACCAGCCGAAATGTTACCTATTGTCGGCATAAAATAATTATTGTGAACAAAAGGTAACAGTTGAGATTTTCTTTCTTACGTCATATATTTCATATGACCATGAGAAACTCCAGTCCCCCCACCGAACTTACGCCCAAACATGTTCGGGCCGCACGCGCCCTCCTGGCCTGGTCGCAGCACGATCTTGCGAAGGCGGCGCGCGTGGGTACATCGACCATCGCCGATTTCGAGCGCGGCTCGCGTACGCCGGTCGCCAACAACGCTCAGGCCATCCGCACCGCCCTGGAAAGCGCGGGCATCAGCTTCCTGTCCACGGGCGCGGTAATCGGTCCGGCGGTACCGTCCATCACCGGCGCCGAGGCGACAGGCACTCCAGTTCGCTGGGTCAGTGCGCAAGATCTTTCGGAATGGGCTGACCGCACAGACGGTCCGGTCAGCCTGCCTACGCTGCTCGCCAAACTGATCCAGGCTGCGCTCGACCCCAACATCGAACTGCGTTTCCCGTCTGACGAAGGCGTTCGTCACCCCGGATGGGACGGTGTTACCATCGCCGTCAACGGCAACGCTTATATCCCGAAAGGGCGCGCTGGCTGGGAACTCGGCGTCCAGCGGCGCAACATCCAGCAGAAGGCAACCGAGGACTACGAGAAGCGGACGGCCACACCGAGCCCCCTCGATCCCGCTACCTCCGCCTATATTTTCGTCACGCTGCGACATTGGCCGCAGAAGGACGCCTGGGCCAAGTCCCGTCAGGCAGTGGGTCCATGGCGGGAGGTCCGCGTCTACGACGCTGATGACCTGGTGCATTGGATCGAGCAGCATCCGGCAGTTGGCCTCTGGATCACGTCGCGTCTCAACAAGCGGCCGCCCGGGACGCGGGAACTCGATGAGCTATGGGAGGAGTGGTCGCTCGCTACCGAGTGGCGACTGACCGAGGACCTCGTGCTCGCCGACCGGAGCGAGGATTCGGCCGAGGTCCTGCGATGGCTGCGCGGTGAACCGTCCGTCCTTTCCCTCCAGGCGACTACGACCGAAGAGGTGGCAGCGTTCTTTCATGCTGCGCTGAGCGAACTTCCGGCCAATCTCGCGGCGGCCTATCGCGCCCGCACGCTGGTGGTGACGACGGGCGAGGCGGCCCGCTCCCTGAGCAATGCTAGGGGACCGCTGATCCTGATTCTCACCGAGCCTGATCCGGGTCTTGCCCGCTTCCTCGCCAAGCGGGGTCATTTCGTACTCCTGGCCTATGACGAGCGCCTGATCGGACGCGGCGAGGTCCGAGCCCTGGCTCGGCCGTCGCGAGAGGGCATCGCCACCGCCCTCCAGGCAGCGGGCATCGGCGAACCGCGCGCGCAGGCGCTGGCTCGGGACAGCGCACGAAATCTTGCCGTCCTGCGTCGGCTGATCCCCGGCGCTCCCGGGCGTCTGCCCTGGTGGGCGGAAGCGGCTCCGCCGAAGGCGCTGTTGGCGGCGCTGCTCGCCGGCGGCTGGGTCGAGACCTCGGAGGGCGACCGAGCGCGTCTGGCCGAACTTGCAGAGCAGCCTTACGACGCCGTTATCGCCGACCTTGCGACGTTTGTGGGCGCCTTCGACAGCCCGCTGCAAAAGGTCGGTGAAGCTTGGCGCATAGCCTCGCCGTCTGACGCCTGGATTCTGCTGGCCCACTACCTGACGCCCGCCGATCTCAACCGTTTCGAGAATGTCGCTCAATCGGTCCATGGCGCGCCCGATCCTCGGTTTGACATGGAGCCAGACGACCGCTGGATGGCCGACATCCATGGTGTTCAGCCGAGCTATTCAGGCCTCCTGCGACATGGCGTGGGCCAGGTTCTGATCCTGCTGGCACTCTGGGGAGGCAAGATCCGCACCGCCGCAGACGCGCCGAGACGCGCGGACGCAATCGTCGCGCGCCTGCTACGTGGCGCTGATGAGCGGCGCTGGTGGTCACTTTCCGGCGACTTTCGGCTGCTCGCCGAGGCTTCGCCCGATGCCTTCCTTACGGCCATCGAGGATAGTCTCGACCACAACCATCCGCCGATCGGCGCTCTGTTTGGGCACGATGACGGCGGCGTCTTCGGTACCGAGCACCTGTCCGACCTGATGTGGGCGCTGGAGTCCCTTGCATGGTCACCCGATTGGATGCCGCGCGTGACTCATGCCCTGGCACGTCTCGACGCGATAGACGTCAATCCGCGCAAATACATGAATGGGCCGATGAACAGTCTGAAGGAGGTTCACCTGCTCTGGAGCCCCCAGACCTATGCCACGCAAGAGCAGCGTATTCGCGCGCTCGACCTGATCCGCAAACGCGAACCGGCGACGGCGTGGAAACTGATGCTCGGAGTGCTGCCGAGCGGTCACGACATCTCAAGCCCGTCGCCCCAGCCGCGCTGGCGCGATTTCAGCGTCGACAAGCCGGAAGTGGTGACCTGGAATCTGATCGGCCAGGGTGCCGCAAGTATCCGCGAGCGGCTGATCGCCGACGTGGGCACCGATCCTCGGCAATGGTCGGCGTTGCTGGATCGGTTTGGCGACCTTGCGCCGGACCTGGGACACGCGCTTGCGACGTTGGAGGCGGCCGAACCAAAGGTCACAAACAGCAGCGATCGTGCCGTCTTCTGGGAAAAGCTTCGGCGCGTCCTGCACCACCATCGACAGTTTCCCGACGCACAGTGGTCATTGTCGGAGGAAGTGCTGCTACGACTGGAAGCGGTCTACGAGCGCTTTGCACCCAGCGACCCACTGGCTCTGGCGGCTTGGTTGTTCGAGAACTCTGTTGCTTTGCCCAAACCAGCGGGCGAAGGGTGGGAAGGCGAGCAGCGCGAGGTAGAGGTTGCGCGCCAGGTGGCCGCTGAAACTCTTTTCAAGAAGGGAGGTATTCCGGCAATCCTCGGCTTGGCTCGACTGGTAGAAACTGCTGGCCACATCGGCAAGGCGCTCTACGACAGCGGCATCACGGCCGCCGACCTGGATGCGCTGATCGAAGCGGCTGCTAGAAGCGACGACCCGCGCGAACGTGACGTCGCCCATGGCCTCATCATCTCGGCGTTCCGAGACCGCAACGAGACGTGGGCTGAGGCGCTGATCGCCCGGGTGCGAGCGGACGCTTGGGGCCAGGATGCTCTGATGACGGTCCTGCGCGCCCTGCCGAGCGGCCGATGGACCTGGGACCAGGTCGCGTCGATCGGAGGCGAGACGCTGGCGACCTACTGGCGCCGCGTACCGGTCTTTTGGATAGACGGAGACAGCGAAGCCATCGTCTACGCGATCCGCCAGTTGATCGACGTGGGTCGGGCCAGTCACGCTCTGATGCTCGTCGGCCGTCGCGACAAGTCGGTTCGTCTTCCGTCCGCCCTGCTGCTTGAGGTGCTGGAGCGGTCGGCGCGCCAACCCGCTGACAACCAGGCGGACGGCAACGAGGCTACCATGTTCCAGCACTATGTCGCCGAGACGCTGACGGAGTTGGACGCTCGTGATGACGTCGATCGCGATGCTCTTGCGATGGTGGAATGGAATTACCTGCGCGTCCTTGAGTACTCGCGCCGTCCCGCGAAGGTGCTGCTGTCAGTTCTTTCGGAACAGCCGAAGCTGTTCATCGAAATGCTAAGCGCCGTTTTCAAGCCCAGCGCCGAAAGCGGGATCGAGGAGCCGGAGCCGTCCAATCCTGAACAGGCGCACGCGGTTGCCCGCCAGGCCTACCGGCTATTCGAACTCTGGAACCACATCCCTGGTCGGCGCGAAGGCAACAGCATCGACGGTGAGACTCTGGAAGCCTGGATCAAGGAGGCGCGCGCGCTGGCCAAGTTGGTCGGCCGGCTCGACATCGCCGATAGCAAGATCGGCCAGATGCTCTCCTCTTCACCCCAAGGCGCGGATGGGAACTGGCCCGCGGAGCCCGTCCGCCATGCTCTCGACCTTTTCCGGAGCAAATCCATGCTGGAGGGGTTTCGCGTTGGTAAGGCAAACCGGCGTGGCGTGACAACTCGCATGCCAGGCGATGGCGGTATTCTGGAGCGGAACGAGGCGACGAAATACCGTGACTGGGCGAATGCCATCGCCTTCGAGCATCCTTACACAGCCAAGGCGCTGAACGAGCTCGCTGACAGTTATGATTGGCAGGCCAAGCGTGAGGATGAAGATGCAGAGCGGCACGACTGGTCCTATTGAATCCGCCAAAACGACGAAGATGGTCGATGCACAGGATCACATGACTGACCGTAGAATATCGTAGAGACGCCGACGCTGGTTATAGAAATGCGAAACAGCAGTCGCGTCGGCGCGATGACCAGCGGGTCAGCATGAGCTTGGACCCTCACACCGCCCGCTGGTTAGGAACCCTTGTGGAAGGGGTTTCGACAACCCCTAGAGCACAATGGTTGTCGCGTTCTCCACCTGCGGTGCAAAGGCGTTGAAAAAAGCAGTTCCCTCCGTGATAAGCTTTCGATTCGAAAAATTGGGGGGAACATGTGTGCAGAAGTCACGGCGCCGCAACTAGAGGCAATTCTTAAATCGCTGAAGGCACCGGAAGATCGCCGCAAGAAACGCGGAGCAAAGGAGCTGTTCGCTAGAATTGTAGAATCCGGGTGGGCGTCGATCGCGGATATTGAAGACATATTTTATCTAACCGACACCCGGTTGGACGATGCGCGCCATGAAATGAGTAGCAATCAATGGTGCGAACTCTTCGAGCTGCCGATCACCAGTGTTTATCATCGTCCGAAGACAAGGCAGGCGATGGTTTCGGGTTCGAAAAGTATCCGCGCTGCCGATGTCGCCAGCCTGCTGATCCAATTGGAGCAGCTTGGTTTCGCCGTCGATCCCGCGCCCATTGTTGAGTCTCTGCTCCCTTCCGTGAGAACTACGGAGCTTCTGACCGATTCCGAGCTGTCGATATCATGGTTCGAGAAGACGCGGCATAAATGCGCGCCGCGAACCATAAGCGTCGAACGCCCCTGGCCGAAAATCAGGACGACAACGAAACTGACGACCGCTACCGGCTACAAAATCGAAGCGTGGCTCGCCGCCGACGACAGACCGATTTGGCTACAAGTCTCCGCTCCCAAACATAGGCGAAAGCGGCCGACCCAGCGGATAACTTGTGAGATTTGCGGCTACGATTGGACACGAGGCGAACCAGATTCCAGCGCTGCCCATCGCCGCGAGCACAAGAAGCGATTGGCGTATCTGGATCCAAAACCGGTGCCGCAGTTTGTCGCCGAAAGGGCTGCAAACACCGAAGCCGAGTTGGTCGACCAGAATTCGCCTAGATGGAAACACCGGGAAATGTACCGGCGCGCGTTGGCTTTCAAACGAGAGTTCAGCTACGACTTCGTTCAATGGCTTAGCCCAAAAGAAGATGATGACCCGGGGGTGCAAGGTGTCCTCTTTTCCAACCCGGATGACGTCATCGTGGGAGCCTGTGCATTTCGGATCAGAGAGCACGAAGGAAAGAGTTGGCGTGGTCTTCAGTGGATATGGATTGCCCCCAAATTCAGACGGTCAGGCATCTTGACGGCACGATGGGCAGAATTGCGGCGTCGCTTCGGTGACTTTCATGTCGAGGGGCCGGTATCGGAAGCTATGCAGGCGTTTCTCAGAAAGATGGGTGACGAGAAACTCATGCGGTGGTGAACCGCATCCGATATTCAAGGTTGATAGCGCTGGTCCCTACTTTTCTCGCTGCCTGCGTTGTCTCAGCACATCCAGAGCATGGTGGGCAAAAATATCGGGAAGCTCACTCGTGAGAACATGTCCCAGCCACAGCGGATCGTCACGCTTTGTCAACAGATCGGGATCGCCACCCTTTAGAATAGCAGCGAACAACTGCCAGCGCCGGGGGGCGTCGGCACGGCGAAACTCACCTAAAAGATTTTCCACAGTGGCAAGCGTCTTGTGCCGTTCCAAGGCTTCGATAGCGGAAAGCCGAACCTCTCGTACCGGCTCAGAGGCAGCGATGCCGTCTAATTTATCAATCACCATCTGATTTGGAATCCAGCCAGCGAGGCTGATTGCGATTTGACGCTGAAGGCGCGATCCGGCCATGGCTTCGACAACCAAATCAGCTACGCTAGATCGATCAAGGTTGCGCATCGCGCGACCGGCAGTCACGTTAAGCGACGGCCGATTGTTCGCCAGCGCAGTCCGTAGGAGCACATGTCCAGCATTGTCGGGCGCTATCGTTACCAGCAACTGACACAATTCCCGCTCGATTGCTGGATGATGTTCAAGAGCCACTTCGATGGCTTCCACTGCACGAGAGAGGTCCAGTTTCACGAGGCCCTGAATGGCACGCAGCGGCTCCGTTGTTACAAAGGAGCGGGACGAAAAAGCCTTGTCGTAAATCTGTTCGCGAATTTCGAGATTGCCGGTCTCCGCGACGATGTCATAAGGCGTATCCAGGCCGAAACGTCGGTTGGCGAGAGAGTCTCTCGCCGCCTCGATTGCCAACGGCCGAGTGTCCACGTTCTCGTAAAGGACTCGGATTACCTGAGATACCAATTGGCTGTCCGCCCCGCTTCGATCACGGCGCCATCGATCAAGCCATCCAGCGCCAACAGTTCCCAGGTTGGCTAGCGCGCTCACTCCAAATCGGGTGTTCACCGATGATTGAGCCACGCGGTAGGCAAGGGAGGCGAACTCATTTGACCTGTCGCCGAGCTCTTCGAGTGCAATACAGGCAAGCCCCGCCGCCTTGCCTTCCGCATCTTCCGTCCGTTGCAGCAATGCCCTCAGCAACGGTACAAGGCTTTCGTCGTGACTAAGCCACGCGATGGTCAAGGCACGCAGGAGATCATGCTGATCCGGTTTTGCGCGTTCAAGAATGTCGCGGGTCTGTGCGATGACATGGCGGGCCAGCGGCCCGCAATGGCGTCTCAGCCTGGCAAGGGAGACGGGCACCTCCGATACGCCTGCCTGCCACAAGGCAGATACCAGTTGCTCGTCGGCACCAACAGCGGCAAGCGCAACGGTCGCTTGATAAAACTCTCGGTACGAATCTGATTCCAGCTTGTTGTTTCCATCCCGTCCCAACGGTCGAAAGGCAATTGCTGTCAGCAAGCTGATTGTCTCGGTATCCGGCCGCACAAACGCCCAGTTCAGTCCCCCGTGGCGGACCCAGAAGTGCTTCGATGCAAGTTCCCGATTGATCAGCTTGGTGAAGCCGTTCCCGCCCATCAATAGAAGACAATGCCGGGCATTCTCGCGAATATGATCATGATAGTTACTGTTGGTGGACAGGCGGCTACACGCTGCAGCCGTGATTGTCGCCTCCAAGGCTCCGCCGGCTTCAGTCTCAAGCAGCACGAGCAGATCGGGCCTGGTAATGCGTCCAAGGAAATCGAGTGAATGAAACAGCCAATCGGATTCCTTGGGCGAACTGAAATCACCTTGCGCACGCGGATCACCTTCGATGCCGCGCAGGACACATTGCAGCATTGGACGGTCCAGATCGTTCGGTCTTTCCCAGAAAAGGTTCTCAATGACCTCGTGGCTCTTGGGCTCGCTCTCGGCAATCGTCAGAATGCGACTGCGTGTCTGGTCGCCATGTTTATGCAACAAGATCGGAAGCCACTGACCGCGAGTCGGATAACGTTCGTCTGAACTGACGTCTCCCAGACGTTCGATAGTCTTTGCAGGTTCCAGCATTGCAAGAGTTGCCAGCGCTGCGCCGTTCGCTCCATCTTCGCGTCGGGTCAGGCCTGCACTAACGAACTCCAGCCTTTTCCGGTCAGCAAAACGTCCGATGGCATTGAGCAGGCTTCTGGGCTTGTTCGTGGGAACAGCGCGCATGACACGATCGGCCGTATCGCGCCAGATTGTCTCGGCGTCGGAGTGCTCCATTCCACACAACAAGTAGACGAGGTCCGATACATGTTGCTGATCGATTTCGGAAGTTAGCAGTTGGCCTTTCAGCCACGCCGGGTTGCACTCAATTCCAGACCGTAGAGCTGCCATGGTAGCTCGGTAGTCGTGAACCGTCCGGTTGTTCATGTTGACGTGCATGTGATCGGCACGCTCGCTGTGGATATCCCAAAGCCGGTCAAGGGCAGAAACATCCGGTGCAACCGTCAAGGCGGCAATGGCAACGTGCTGCCTTGGCAGTGATGAGGACTGGAGAAGGTCCAACAGATTCTTTGCGCGATCAAATCCCTCCTGCGCGGCCAGTTGCGAGAAGGATTTGCCGATCAGTGTAATCCGATAGTCGTCATCTGCGGCCGCAACGACAGTAAGCCGCTTTAAGAGCACCCCGGTGGCCTGACTCCCAAGTGTCGGTAGCAAATGAACGTACAGCTCTTCACCATAGCTCCCATATTCGCGGCTCTCTTCGAGGAACACCACGAGGTCGGCAGCATAATCGGTCAGCGTTTCATCTCTGGTCAGGAACCAGAGAACATCCATGAGCACGTACCCGAGTCTTCGAAATATCCTCTCTTCCGGTTGATCGCTCGATCTGATCAGAATGGAGCCAAGCTGCCGCGCTGAAAAATCGCCCTTCCTTGATTTTACGAAGAGTTCCCGTGCGACGGCCCAATTCATCAAACGATCATGAGCGAACGCAATTTCCCCGTTTTCTCCGCAGCGCAGCCAGCCTGCCACTTCCAGACGGGCCAGCAGTTCGTCGCTTGTCAGGCCGATCTGTGATCGCAGTTGGAACGGCAAGGGATATGGTCTTCCCTCACGTACGTATGTCGCCAGTGCCAAGATGGCGCCCGTATCTGAGATATGCCCGCCCTTCTCCTCGATACGTTGCCAGAAACCATCAAAAATCTCGTATTCGCTTCGGGGAGCTTTCCGGGCGGATTTGTAAGGGAGTTTGACGTAGAGTCCGGCCAGAATCGGGCTGCGCAGCAACCGTTTGAGGTCTGGCGGCAAATCAATCCATCGCTGACCGTGCTTCTGCAACAGAGCATCGAGCTCATCGACCGAGAATTCGCTAACCGGTTCGATATGAACTTCTTTATCATCCGCGTGTGCCAGTGCACGCGCTACAGAGGCGGGAACAGTCATGACAAGTCGCATGCCCCATGCCCGCCAATCCTGGCTGATCAGAGTGCGTGCCAGATCTAGCGTCTGCACATCGTCGACGGCTACGGTGACAAAAGGTTCTGTTCTTTCGGGCTCGATCTCGTGGAAAAATTGACTGATTGCCTGGAGAGATTTCTCGGAAGTTTCGCCAAGCCCCGTTTGCCATATGTCGCGCGAGGCTTGCATCAAGATGGCTTCAGCAGTGGCTGTATTGGATACGAAGACCGCAGGCTGGAACCGCTCGGCGCAGCCTTCCAGAGTTCGGCAAAGTCGCCAGGATTTGCCGTTGCCGCTCTCACCGGCGAGAAGCGATACGAGCTTGTCGACGGGCCAGCTCGAATCGCCCCGAATGTCAGCTTCGCGCCGATAGTCATGCCGACGGGACGTTCTGTGCCGACTGAGATCAGCCAACGTTCGGGAAAGTGCCGAATATCGGCGCAAGCGATCCGGGTTTACTCCAGCGGTTCGCAGCAGGTCGTCCAGCGCCGCTCGATCTAATCTCACCTCACCGCTGGCAAGACGCTCGACCAACTGGCCCACCAGCTGCTGGCGAACCCTGACCTCGTCACCCAGGTTTCCCACATAGGGGCGCAATCGCTGCTGTATGGCATTGGCCTGGTCTTCGGCTGCCGAGCCGAAAACCATTGAGAAATGCGCAAGCAGGTGACAGAGCGTCTCTGGCTCCACAATTCTCGCGCCGTGTGAAATGTCATTCAGTCGGGAACATAGACGGTCGAAATAATCGCGGTTGGTGCCGGTGAAGAGGCCACCAAAATTTCGCGAGACCGTTTCGTCAAGCGCCTCCGGTCGCTGGACCGTCCGGATATCAGCAAGAAATGTTCCCAGTGCCTCCAGACGGCCAGGTCGCCCGTCCGTAACGAAGCGATATTGCGCACCCGAAGGCTTTGTCGCCGGAATCGCGTTGTATAGCCCCGACAGCACTGTCTCGATGTCTGTCACCGACCACGTTCCATCAAGGCGGGTCTTGTACTGCTCTACCAAGAACAGATCGGGCCCTTCCGCTCGCGCATCGCCACCTGGGATCGGCTCGAGCACGAGGCAGGCGTCGATAACATTCTCGCCACCAAGAGTTTGAATGAGCGTCGATTCGGAAACCCACGAAAGATGGTGGAGAATTTGATACAGAAAGCCGTTAATGGCTGCTGGACCGCCTGTCTGCGTCATTGTTTTCCCAGAATCAAAGCCCATGAATTCTATACGTCAGGGGCAACGAAAAGAAGAAAAACTGCAATCAGCGGTGTTAGCGGCAGCCTAGCGGATTTGCCCCTTAGCGAAGTATATTTTTCATAGTCACTCGGCAGCCCTGCCAATAATCACATAATTTGAGACCGGATCAGCGAATCCAATGACCGTCATTCTCGCTTGCACTTTTCCCGGCGGCGCCGCCATCGCAGCCGACACCTTGCTGCACAATCCGGACACGATGCGGCCGGTGATGAACTCATCGAAGATTCTTACCATCGGCACGCGTGTCGCCATCGCCCAGGCGGGCTCGTTCACAGGAACGGAGTCCGTCTGGGAAAAGCTGGAACGACTGCCATCCGAAAGTGCCACGCCCAAGAGCGTTGCCGACGCAATCATGGAGTATGCGCACCCGATGTATTTACAAAAAAGCGCAACCGGAGCCACAACGCTACGCTACCTTGTGGCCGGACTGGAGGCAGATGGCACACCTGCTATCCGGTGGCTTGGGTTTGATACCGGGGACTTTACCGGCGTAACCGGAGAGTGCCAGGTCGTGGCTTTGGGAACGCAGCCGAACGTTCAAGAAATCGCCATGCTATCTTTGCGAGGCAGCCTCAAATCCTTTTCCAACTCCGTTCGGCTGGATGAATGGTGCAGACGCGTGGTGGCGGCGGAGGTGGCAGCCTCACCGCAGGCTGTCGGCTTTCCCGCAATCCTGGTCGTCCTCAAGCAAAGCGGCGGATTTGGGAAACAGATCAACCCGGACGACGTGCCAGAGCCCGCCTACGAAGTTTTCTGGCCATAGGTGCCGCAAGTCTCGCCCGCTACTTGCATAAGCGCATCTGCGTAAAGGATTCTATCTTGCCGTACGAATACTCAGCTCAAAACCATGACTGGGACCTGACGCTCCACGCAGCGGGCGAGTTGATCAAGATAGGGCTGGTAATGGACAAGCGCCCAAAGACGGGCAACCTCTCGATGGGGTTCTCCTTCTTTACAGGAGGAATGGTCCTGTCCTTCGCCGCCATCGAGAGCTTCTCAGCATCCGTGGCGTTCCTCATGCGGTCAGATGAACGCTTCGGCGGCTTTGACTACGAGCAGTACCGGCAAGGGAGGCGGTTTTGGGACAAAATGCAATTGCTGATGTCTGCCGCCGGCATCGAGATCGATAAGCGCCATGGCATGTTCCGCGATATCGGGCAGATGCAGCAATGGCGCAATCTGGTGACGCACTCTTCTCCCTATGAGATCGAGCCAACCGAGATCCAGGATACCGTTAAAGCCCCGCTGAAGCTGCACCAAAAGACCCGGCATCTCGACTACGCGAGAATGGCCGATCCCAAGAATGCGACGAGGTTCTACAATACCGCCGCCGGCTACATCGAAACGGTCAAGGGGCGGACCGGTCTCGAACCTTATGCATTAGCTTCTTACAAAGCTCTCGAATAGCTATTTCGCAGTACCTCCCGAAACGTCAGGCGGTGATGTGGTTCATTTTCGTTCTGAATTTTTTGCGCAAGTCCACGTTGGCAGGGGCTCTCAGATCATTGAGATAGCTGTCAAACGCCCGTGTCAGCTCCCGGTGCATCAGACTGCGGTTGATCTCAATCCGTCCGTCATTGTGAAAAACAAACAACTTGCCGCTTTTCCTAACCACAATGCGGTCGGTCGAACCTGTATGATGAAGCGCGCAGCGACCTTGTTCATAGACATTCAACGCCAGATCGGCCGCGTTCTTGCCCGCCGGCACGCAGGCTGTGAATGCAGGCCACCCCGTTAGGAACGCCGTGAAAAGCGCCTTGCTTTGACCGTTGTGCTTGGCACGACCGCTGCGAAAACCTTCGATGGTCTCGATAAGCAGGAAATCGATAGCGAGCACCGCGAATCCGTTGGTTCCGCGGCCCTTGTTCGCCTCTGAGTCGATGAGAAACTGCGCCGGCTCGATGAATCGGCTGCGGATGCGCGCATCCAGTATCACGAGTGCCTTCTTCCAATCGTCGGTGCCAGCGTTCGCGTCATTGAGTTTGAGGCCATTCCATTCGCTTACCCGATGACCGGGCGCGATCTCGAAATTCCCCGGCAGTGTTGGTGTTCCCATTGTTTGCCCGTTCTGTTGATCTTAGGCACAGGTCACCGGGGGCCGATTCTACACGGTTCTTTGCTCCGACCGAAGCCAGCATTTGCCCGGCTAATTTCAGTGCCGTTGAGGGATCGTAGTTTATACCGCCCCGGCTGACGCCGGTCGGGCTCTATGGCTATCGCCACCGAACCCGCATGACGGTTCGGCCCATGCGGGTGACGATCCCTGGAAGGAAAAGGCGGCGGCGGTCTGCTGCCGAACGGTTACTTCTGATGCGCGCGAGGCGCGCTGTCGGCGCGTGCAGCGCTGTGGAGGCAGTACTGCCGGCTCCACGACCTCGTCGTCCAAATAGTGGCACGCAGCGAACTGTGCCGAGCTTCATGACAATCCCCGGCGTCGGCCCGGTCACAGCACTTTCGTTCATGACGGCGATCGACGATCCGTCGCGCTTCCGCCGCTCACGAGACGTCGCGGCCTACTTCGGACTGACCTCGCGGCGCTGGCAGTCGGGCACCTCGATCGACGTTCAGGGCCGCGTATCGAAGACCGGCGATGCTGATGTGCGACGCTCGCTTTACGAGGCGGCTGCGGGGCTGATGACGCGCTTCAAGGGATCCGACAAGGTCAAGAGCTGGGGCCAGGCGATCGCCAAAGGCTCCTGCCATCGCAAGGTCTGTGTCGTCGTGGTGCGCAAGCTGGCGGTGGTCATGCACGCTATGTGGAGCGGCGGAACGTTCTATGCCGGCGATTCTGCGGCGAACCGAAGCGATGCTGCCCAGCGCGTGCATCGCAACGATCGCAGGATGCTGGGGGCGCATCGATGAACGGTGCAACGGAAGTTGAAACGCATGGCGCCGGCACGCTGACGGGCGCCGCCTAACACAAGAGATCCGTCCCGGCGGATGAGGACCGATGCAGACCAGGAACCACGGAACGCACGTTATCCTGCCTCCGGCCACGCCGATCGACAGACGGCCGAACCGCGCTCGATTGCCTGTGACGATGCTCCGTCAGACCGATGGAAAAGTGCGCCACGACGGTTCGAGTGCTGCTTTCGTGCAGCCGAAACAGCCCGTTGCAGAGCGCGGAAGATTGCACGGCGCATCGGAACTCAACGGTCAAAAGCGGAATCGTAGCGCAGAGAATAGACTAGTATATTATCGTATCCGGGAGGAGGAACGACGATGGAGACAAAATCTCGCAAAACACAACCGATTAAGATGGCAGGATAAAAGGGAGCACATTGCGCTACGGTTGGTCTTTGTTTTTCAATGAATTAGATAGTGGTTTCGCAATGCGTGGATGTTTACTGCACATTGCCAGAATCCCGAATTGTCAGCTGTTTCCATGGCTTAGTGCAATGTGCGAGGGCTCGGCCAGCGCTTGAGGAGTGCGGCGCCGGGAAGAGGGCGTGGTCCGAGACCACCCGCTGAGATAGCCTCTCGTCGACCGATAACGAACTGGTGGATAGTCAACGTCAGCACCTCGTCGACCTGCCTTGCGGTGACTCGCGATGGGCGGTCGGCACGGCTGCCGCAGCGATCTTTCGCCGCTGCCCCGAGTGCCGACGTCGCCAGCGTCGGCCGTAGGATGCCGGCCGAGCGCAGGCTTGTCGGCTGGTGCCATTTTCCGCACTGCGGATGCATAGGCTTTGGAGAGCGCGCCGGTAGCGACACGTCCGCCATCAAATCGACGCGTCTACCGGAGCGCTCGTCTGGCCCGGCATCCGCCGGCGTTGCGCACCGCCCAACCGCGCCGGCTGCCGCCGCCAGGGGTCGCTCCAAGCTGACACGAATGCGCATAGGGTCGTGTTACGGTCTGATGGTTTTACGTCAGTGGCCTGATCGCCATCAAAGCAAATGGGAGAGTTCGCCACGTCTAGGATCAACCGCCGCGGCTTGCTCCTCCGCTCTGGCAGCGCAGTCGTCGCCTCGACAATTGCGGCAACGGCGCTCGGTGCTGAGCCGCCAGGTCGAGATCGAGGACCGTCCAATAGTCTGCGAGCGCTGATTGAGGCGCACAAGATAGCTTATGCTGCGTTCGGTGACGCCCTGCATGACATGGGCGATGGCAGCAGCGAGTCCGACAGAGCCAGCCGGGAGGAGGAGAGGGCGCTGCACGCCATCTGCGGCTACCCTGCGGTGGGGGAAGCGGACCGCCTAGTCAAGGCTCGGTATCTCTTACAGATCGAGGCGCGTGGTGAGCTCGACCTGGCAGAGCATATGCAGGCCGTTCTCCGATCTACATGTGGAGGGGATGAGAGAACCGAGGCGCGGTCGGTCAGCTGCTGAATGTCTGGTATGCGCTTTCATACCGGTCATTCGAAGTGCCATTGGAAGCCACCGAATGCGGACGTAGGATTTGGCCATCATCTTATTGTTACAATGGACAGTGTGGACAGTATGCCCGTCCACGAGGCTGCGGCGGGGCTTCCATCTGGCGTCGCTTGACTCTCAAATGGGCAGGCGGCTAGTGGCCAGTTTGGGTTAGGGTTGGATCGAAACGAAAATGACGCTCGACATCAGGGGGAGCATTAAAAACACAAGGCTCAGCTTGAACCAGTATGTCGTTTTTGAAGAACTTATCGCGAATGCCATCGACGCTTATCTGATCCGCCGAGCGGATGACACCTCCGTACCGGGCATGAATGTCACGATCGAAGTCGAGTTCTCGCCCGCCGACATGCTCGAAGACCGCGAAGTCATGAGTGTGTCCTGCAGCGACAATGGATGCGGTCTCGGCGACGAACAACTCAAGGCCTTTCTCACCAAGGATACGTCCTACAAGGACGACCTTTCTATTTCGGGTATCGGCAAGTGCAAAGGTGCCGGACGCATCCAGTTCTTCCATCATTTCGCGGAGATGACGATCGCCAGTACTTACCGTGACGGCGACAAATTCCTGAAGCGCGAGTTGCGTTATGCCGAGCCGCAGAAGCAAATCGAGGCCGATGATTTCAGCATCGTTCCCGGCATCGAAGCTGATATTGGAACCGTCATCAAGCTGGAGCAGTTCAAGGAATTGGTTCGCCCCCGGATATCTCACGGTGACGCCCTCAGTAACCTCTTCTCGGCGTCTGTGCTCAAAAAGCAAATGCTCGTAGCCTTCTTGCAACGGCTCGTCGGACTTGGAGAGCGGCTGGGCGCCTTCGAGATTCGGTTCACCACGCGGCATTGGAAGGACAAGGAGGCGCAGAACGACGTGCTGCGCCTCGCCGATCTACCGGCCGTAACCGCCGAGCGTGCGATTGACGTCGAGGAGCGTGATCCGAGAACAGGCGACCGTCTCGGCAGCTGGCAAAGATTCAACCTCTCACACTATCAGCTCGACGCCGAGCAATATGACCTTCCGCGCAACGCCATCGCCTTCTGCGCCAAATCAACGCCTGTAAAGGACATTACGGGACACTACCTTCGTACGCGCACCGAGCAGAACAACCCAGTCGCTGGCTTCCACCATATCGTGCTTATCGAATCCGATTATCTCGATGCCCGCGTCAACGAACAGCGCGATGATTTCGACAACATCCCGGACGAGATTCCGAGCGGCGACATGTTTTCCTCCGAGAGACTGTCCTACGCCGACATACATGAGGCGCTGGACCCAGTTATCGACGGGATGGTCACCCCTGCCGACTGGAATAAAGACAAGGTTCTCAAGGAGGCGACCTACCAGTTCGGCATCAGTGAAGCGATGCTCCAGGATACCAAGACCCGTATTGTCTATGGCGAATCCGCTCAGTCGGTCGCCGAACGCGTTTTGACCAAATATCAGAAGGCCGTCATCGACGAGACCGCCGCTATCTTCAACCTCAAGGAGGAGATCATCCTCGCGGAGCCAGACTCCGACGAGTTCCGGCAGAAAATCCATGAACTTTCATGGAGATATACCTCGTCGCTCAAGAATTTCGACATGGCCAACCTATCGCAGCTCATTGTGCGTCGCGCGGCGATCGTCGATATTCTCGATCTCGCGTGCGGCCAGCGGCTCGCCATGCAGGCGCCCGCCGACGGAGTTCGGCGCAGGGATGAGCAGATCATCCACAGCATCTTCTTCCCGATGCGCAAGGACAGCACCGAGACGACTGATCATGACATCTGGCTGCTGAGCGAAGAGTATCAATATTATGACTACATCGCCTCGGACATGCCGCTCGCAAACATCAAATGGAACGATGATACGAACGTATTCGAAAGCGATATCGACGAAGCGCTCCGGGCGGTTCTTGCCAAGCGGACTACGGACAACGGCGGCAAGCGCCCCGATATCGCAGTCTTCAGCAAGGAGGGATCCGCGATCATCGTCGAGTTCAAAGCGCCCGGTGTCTCAACCGATGAGCATATTGGCGATCTTTCGGAATATGCGCAGCTACTTGCCGCGAAATCCGGCGGCAAACTTAGGAAGTTCTATGGCTACCTTATCGGCGACAGCGTCAATACGCTGCGTCTGAGCGGAAACTGGACGCCGTTCCCGACGGGTAATGGCTGGTTCCAATCAAGCGAACTGAAGGATCCCGAGACTCGGCAGTCGCTCGGTGAAACCTATTTCGAGATCCTGCATTTCAGCGATGTCATCGATCGCGCCAAAAAGCGCATAGGCGTTTACCAGGACAAGCTCAAACTGGATTTTCGTCGAAACAACAGGTGAACTGCGACCGCGCTCGAAGGTCCGCCAAGCGCGTGGGAGTTACGTGAGAAGACCGTCAGCTCGCGGCCCAAGGCCGCCGAACCGCAGTGCGCCGCATTTTTGCCGTTCAGGTCTGCAGCGCCGTCTACTGAAATCCGACGTAGTTCCTGAAGACATCGCGAGACTTAAGGATCACATCGGGCGTTTCAGCCGATCGCGTCCGTACTTCGTAAGCTGACCTTATCGCAGTGGTCGAACTCGGCGTTGACGCGGCTTGGACCCTATAAGGTCGACAATGGTGCAAAACGTACTAGTTCTGCATTCACGCCATAGCCGGAAAAGCGATTTCGCTCCGTCTCTGGCGTCTTGTAGCAGCTTATCGTCCACCGTGCCGTCACAGGCACTTTGTTCGCAATCTCGGCGACATAAAGCGCGTCAACATCGGCGAGTGAGTGGCCCAAGATAAAGACGTCGCTTACGTCCACAAGACCATCGAAGAAAGCCTGGTTTTGGGCAAGGATTTTTTCAGTTGGTTTAAAGGTGCCGGCGAAATAGTCGTCAATGAGGCGGTAGCCTCCAGCAATGCGGGTGTCGGTGTCTTCATCCACCTGTCTTACCAGCATTTCGTCCGCCTGCCTTTCCCATCCATGCCCGAGCACAATCAAGGAATCGGGATCAACCGCGCTGCCGTGAATATGCAGAACTTGGCCGGGGTCGACGCCGTAGAGCGACTGCAAGGTGGGCGTGTAATTAAAGTTTAGGAACTTAGCGCGCCGTTCGATGCAATTGACCAACGGGACCGTACCTGGCAACGGAATTGGCAGACCTCTTATCCAATCTGCGAAGTGCTTGCGCATTGTTCGAGAAAGGCCATCCACGATCTGCTCGATCTCATATTCGAAGTTGTGATGGTCGGCATCGCTCCAGTCCTCAGCACCGTAGGAGACGAGAAAGTTCTCCGCGTAGTCGATGACGTGGTCCGAGTCGAAGGTTGCCAAGCGCTCTTCGAAACAATTCCAGAAATCCTTATCAACGAACAGATAGTCGCGGATCAGCTCAGAAACCTTCCGGTCGATGCCCTCAACGTAGCGCCCGAAGTCGCGGTAACGGGAAGGTATCCCGTGATGCAAATCAAAGCCGTTGCCTATGACGAAGAGCCGATCAGCCACGGTGTCCCCCTAAGCCAATGTTGCTGCGCTTGGGCGGGAGCGCAGCACTCGATAATCGTCCAGCCGCGAGCCGCAAGTGTCTCGACCTCCCCCTCGCCGCATGCATCCTTGGCATCGCCAGACACAGCAAGTGGGTCGGGCGGGTCAGTGCGACATAATGGAGCTTGAGGCGCCAGAGCATGCGGGGGTCTTTGAAGACCTGCCTGCCCCTGCGGTTTTTTCGAAGATCCGCCCGATTTCGTGCCTAGCAACCACGGCTTGAGCTCGCTCAGGTGGTGGTGGTGGGGAGCACGAAGGCCTGATCACCTGCGCCAAACAAGGGAAAGTTGTCGATCCGAATCTCTGCGATGTACGTGGCATCCCACGCCCCGAGCGTAACAGTTAGAGCGAGAGCGATAAACCAGCTTCTGCACAAGCTGTCTTCACCGGAGCGATATCTACCATGGCGGAGCGAAGGTCCGTTATTTGGGTGAGGTCACCTGAAAGCCGTCGTTCCGCTGGCGGCCAAAGAAGCGATCCCTCAGCAGAGCCAAAAGGGGCGCTCGGAGTTCAGATCTCGGCCCCTCTGTGATGAGAACTAAATCCAGCGTTTCGCCTTGGGACAGACGAGAATTTGGCACTTGAGCGGATAACGTTTGCTCAATTCCGCGCGCGATCCTAAAGAAGAGAACACAGATATTCTTAGTCGACTTATTGCATGGGCGTAAAATTACGCGAAGGTCAACGAAATGCGATTCGACCGGCATTGGAAGGAGGACGTGGACTTGGCGAAGCTGATTCTGATCTTCTCCGACGGGACCGGGCAGGTCGGAGGACTTCGTCCCGACCAGCGCCTGTCGAACGTCTACAAGATGTACCGCGCGATGCGGCCCGGCCCTGATTCGCAGATCAGGCCGCACGAGCAAGTCGCCTTTTACGACCCCGGTTTAGGCGCCGGCGAGACAGACGGTATCAGCTTCCGCCGAGTCAGGAACATACTTTCTGCCGCAGTCGGTACGGGCATAGATCAAAACGTCATAGACTGCTACGCGGCGATCATCGCCAACTACCAACCGGGCGACAAAATCTGCCTCTTCGGCTTCAGCCGAGGGGCCTACACCGTCCGCTCTCTGGCGAATGTCTTAAACCTCTGCGGAGTGCCGACCAAAGGATCGGACGGCGGCTTTGTGCCGCGTTACGGGTCGAGACTGCGCAAGATCGCCTCGGACGCCGTCCGGTATGTCTATAACCACGGAGCAGGATCCAAACGGGACCTCTACGAGGACGAGCGCGAGGAGAAGGCAAGGCGCTTCCGCGCGACATACGGCGCAGAGGGCGTCGGCGCGGATGGTGAGCCGCAGGGTAACGTGCAGCCCGTATTTGTCGGAGTCTTCGACACGGTCGCGGCCCTCGGCAGCCGACAAGCAACGCTCCTAGCAGCCGGCGGCTTCGTTCTGCTTCTTCTGCTGACCTGGTGGGTTTCGACGGTCGCACCGTGGTGGATCACAACGCTGATCGCGGTAGTTCCGCTCGCCGTCGCCTATTGGACGGTCGTGGTGATGGCCGGGCAGGTGAAATACTTCTTCAAGGACCCCGACCGGAAACCACGCCTCTGGAATCCACTCGACTGGTTCGCCATCGCGCGGCACGGGCATGTCGCATGGTGGTCAGGTAAGAATTACGACCGCTATGTTGACCGCGAGGTCCGCTTTCTGCGCCATGCGCTCGCGATCGACGAGGCACGTCTGAAGTTTCCGCGCGTGACCTGGGGCAGGAGTGTGGATGTCGAATGGAACAACGAGCGCGGCAACCACGATTGGATGAAGCAGGTGTGGTTCGCGGGCAATCACTCGGATATCGGCGGTAGCTATCCCGAGGAGGAATCGCGGCTTTCCGACATCGCGCTGCAATGGATGGTTGACGAGCTGAAGGCGGCGATCCCGGAGGTTCGGATACGACCGGAAGTGCTCGTCACCTCGCCGGAACCGCTAGGACTCCAGCATGACGAGCGCGAGGGCGTCCTGAACGGCCAGCCAGCACTGCTTCGTTTCCTTACCCGTAACAGCCTAACTTGGACAGCGCATGTGAGGGATATCGACGGCGGTGTGGCGCTGCATCCTTCTGTGATCGCTCGCTTCGAGGCGGACGCCGTTCCGCAGATGGGCGAAGCGAAAGCCTATCGACCCCCGAACCTGCATAAGCATTCCGTAGTCGGCCGATTCTACAGCTAGGTGGGCTTGCGAAGCACCCGAGCTGGTGTCTGCATTGTTCATGGCTCTGCCCCGCTGGTAGCAGGGCGGGTGCCGGCCAGGCACGCTCGCTGTCTGCGAGACGGCTGCGGTTGGGAGCAGGTCGTCAGCGAAACGGCAGCTTGCCTGTAGTTGTGACCCAATAGCGGACTGACAATTTACGGCAAATCAGCCGCGCTCATACCCTGGACAAAATGCATTCATTGACCCTCATTGTTATAAAACAGAGACACTGCTCGCATGGAAACTAGTCCTCGTCTTGGTCATTAGGTTCGCCAGACCTACGAGAGAATACGAAGGAAATGGGGAGGCGAACCATCCGGTAACATATTGATTTTATGTAGAAAACGATCCTCCTGACCTGCTATTTAGTCGTATAGTTTCGGCATTTTTTGAACCTCAGTATGATCTTCGGAGGTTGGAGATTCCTCTCGGCGTTTGGTGAACCGTCGATGTTGGGTTCAAAGTGGACCCTCGCGATGGCGTACGGACGGCGGAGTTGCCGCAGCCCCCGATTGAGATCACCCGCGCGTTTTTTCTCTCGAGTTCATCCAGATAGTCGGCCCACCATTGCATCATCTTGACGCGCTCATCCCAGTGCTCTGCCCGGGCGTAGGCGCGACGAACGTCGTTGTTCTCAATGTGGGCCAGTTGCCGCTCTATGGCGTCCGGGTGCCACTTTCCGCATTCGTTTAGCAGAGTTGATGCCGTTGCTCGAAAGCCGTGCGCGGTAGCTTCTTCCTTGCCGTAACCCATACGGCGCAGCGCGGCGTTTAGCGTGTTGTCGGAAATCGGACGCGAACCTGATCGAACACTAGGAAACAGCAGCGACCCACCACCAGAAATTTCTCTAAGTGAGGTCAGGAGGCAAACAGCCTGCCTTGAAAGGGGTACGCGGTGCGGCCGTCGCATTTTCATGCGCGCTTCAGGGATGATCCACACCGAGCTTTCGAAATCGAGCTCGCCCCATTCGGCTGCGCGCAGCTCGCCGGGGCGGGGAAACAGCAGCGCCATCAGCTTCAGGGCCGCTCGGGTTGTAGGCTGTCCGTCAAATGCACCGATCGCCCTCAGCAAGCCTCCCAAGGCATTAGGATCGGTAATCGCGGCGCGCGGCGTGACCGTCGGACTGATGAGTGCGCCTCTCAAGGCGAACGTCGGATCTGTCTCAGCGCGTGCGGTCGCGATTGCGTATCGAAACACGCTCCCGATGGTGGAGCGAAGTCGCCTGGCCGACTCATATCGACCGCGAACCTCCACGCGACGGAGGGCGGTAAGGATTGAGGCCGGATCGATCTCCCGAATGCACTTGTCGCCGATTGACGGATAGGCAAAGTCGAGCAGCCATTTGACCTTGCTGATCGTCCGGTCCGCTCGTCCTTCCTTCTTCAGCTTGTCAAGATATTCGTCTGCGATTGAGCGAAAGGTGTCCTTTGCCGAACCGGTCTTTCGCAAGCTGCGTTCCTGTGCGGGGTCGATGCCAGACAGCAGTTGACGTTTAGCGTCATCGCGGGCTTGGCGTGCCTCGGCTAGGGAAATGAGAGGATAGCTGCCTAGCGCCAGAAGCTTCTGCTTGCCTTCAAATCGATAGGCGAGGCGCCACAGGCGGGACCCGGTGGGCTGCACCCAAAGCTGGAGCCCACCACCGTCAGATAGTTTAACGAGCTTGGAGGCGGGTCTGGCATTTCGGCATTTTACGTCGGATAGGGCCATTGATGGGACCTCACTTTGGCTTTTTGATACCAACAGGATGCCCAATACCAACGGAAATACCATCCCGGCGGCCCGTTGGACCAAGTGCGCCCAGATCTCCATGAAACGCGCCTAGCCACGCCATTCTCTACAAAAAGATCAGCGATTTCAGGGATTTGCAGAAACAGAAGCGTAGAAGCTTCGGCGAAAGGGAGTGCGGGGAGAAGAGGGGCTGGTGCCCAGAGGCGGA
>NZ_LPVS01000065.1:0-36489 GCF_014843905.1 Mesorhizobium silamurunense
GTGCTGAAGCCCGGCGATATCGTCGTCATGGACATGTGTGGACGCCCCCGTCAGCGCAAGAAGAATCTTTTGTGAAGAATGAGGAGCGTGGTCGGGTGCTGACATGTGTCCGGCCTCCGATGCGGCGTTCGACATGCCGCGGGCCCGTATGGGAGTTCGCGGATCGAGTCCAATTCAACCTCGCGCGCTCAAGGCGCGTATCCATGATCTGGTTTTCCCGATCCCGTCTCGTTGACCGTTGCGCCATACTCTCCGTTCGACCTTCTCACGCTTTGGTAGCCCGCTCAGGGGAGCGGACTATCCCGCCAAGGCTGGTGTCCGATAGGTTCCACCCTTGGCCATCAGGGCCCACACGATGCGCGCCGTCTTGTTGGCCAGGGCGACGATCACCAGCATGGGCGGCTTGCGGCTCAGCATCCGCGAGAGCCACGGATCTGCCGTCGCGCCCTTGCGCATAGCCCAGCGCACGGTAGCGCTGGCCCCGATGATCAGCAGCCGGCGCAAGGTTCGCTCGCCCATTCGGGACGTTTCGCCGAGCTTCTGCTTTCCCCCTGAGGAATGTTGCAGCGGCGTGAGGCCGAGCCATGCCGCGAAGTCGCGCCCTCTCTTGAAGGTCTTGGCAGAAGGCGCCAACGCGGCAACAGCCGTCGCGCTAATCGGTCCTATGCCGGGGATGGTCATCAATCGCTTGGCTTCGGCATCATTCCTGGCGCGCCGGGCAATCTCGCGGTCGAGCATTGCCACCTTCTCATCCAGGGAGCGGAGCTGTTCGACGACCAGAGACAGGATCTGGCGGGCGGCTTCGGGGATGGTAGAATCCTTGTCCTCTATCTCTGCGATAAGCTTGGCTACATGGAAGAGGCCCTGCGCAGCCACCAGCCCAAACTCGGCAAGATGGCCCCGTATCGCATTGATGGTTTGCGTCCGCTGGCGAACCATCAGGTCGCGAACGCGAAACACCATAGCCGTAGCTTGCTGATCTTCGCTCTTCACCGCTACGAATCGCATGGTCGGCCGTTGCGCAGCTTCGCAGATCGCTTCGGCGTCAGCGGCATCGTTCTTCTGCCGCTTCACGAAAGGCTTCACGTATCCCGGAGCGATTAGCCGGACATCGTGCCCCAGCTTCGCAATCTCCCGCGCCCAGTAATGGCCGCCGGCGCACGCTTCCATGGCAACCGTGCAGGCCGGCTGAGCAGCAAGAAACCGAAGCACGTGATCGCGGCGAAGCTTCTTCCTGAACAACACAGCTCCCGACGCATCCGAACCGTGGGCTTGGAACACGTTCTTCGCCAGATCCAATCCGATTATGTTAACTTCCAACATGGACGCCTCCGTTCAAGTGATGATCGACGACACCACTTTGGCACAGCGATGCCGTGAGGGGGCGTCCACCCCATCAACCTGGGAAGCCATAAGTCCGCGGCCATCAGGCAGATGATCAAGGCCGCTGGCGCCAGGCTCTGGTACCTGCCGCCCTACTCACCGGACCTCAATCCGATCGAGCAGGCCTTCGCCAAGATCAAACACTGGATGCGCCAAGCGCAGAAACGCACCGTCGAGGACACCTGGCGCCACATCGGCCACCTCGTCGAAACCATCGAGGCAGCCGAATGCAAGAACTACTTCGCAAACGCCGGATACGCTTCCGTCAAAACGTGAAAGACTCTAGGAATTCGGAAGGCCGGCTCTCGATAGCATCTCAAGGAACCGGAAGTGATGATCGTCCCTCACATAGCGCGGCATAAAGCCGGGGCAGACATTGCCCAGGTTGAGAAATGGAAGTTGCGACAGGCAATGATGGATGGCGCGTGAAGCCTCTTCATTGTTGCCAGTCGCCGAAGCGGCGGCCGCCCAATAAAGGGCGCCGCGGACGAAACCCGGCTTTGTCCTGACCACCCTGCGGGCGACGTCGAGCGCCCGGCGGTCGTCGCCGCCGGCGAAGAACGCAACAGCCAAGCCGTGGTGACGCCAGAAGTCGATGACGTCGTGCGTGCCGAGCCGGATCGCTTCATTGGCCGAGCGCAACGCTTCGCTCACCTGGCCGCGCAGGCCGTAAAGCTCGCCGAGATCACCATGGCCGCTCGGATAGCTCGGGTTGAGGCTGACTGCGTGGCGGCATTCGACAATTGCCTCGTCGATCCGGCCGTCACACAAATAGGCAAAAGACAGAACGCAGCGGGCGATTTCATCGTCCGGCACAGCCATCACGGAATCTTCGGCAAGCCGGATCGCGTTGTCGACATGCTCCCGCTTGCCAGGCAGCGCGCCGAATGCGAGCCCCATGGTCGTCGCGATGGACAATGTCCGCTTTGCCCGAGCATTTTCCGGCGCAATCAACAGCGCCTTCTCGGCGAGTTCCTTCGACTCCAGCAGCGAGTCCCTGGTCATCTCGAAGTACTTCATCAGCGCTTCATTCACCAACCAGCGCACCTCTGGAACGCCCGCCGGGCTCTTGTCGCGAACCTTCCAGTTGGTCAGTTGAAGTTCGAGACTGACCGCCAGCACAACCGACTGTGCGATCCTGTCCTGGAATTCGAGCGCGTTCTCCGAATGGCCGTCGAATTTCTGGGCCCAGACATTGTGACCACCGGCAGCGTCGACAAGCTGGACGTTCACCCTCAGTTCATCCCCGGACCTCTGGATGCTGCCGCTGAGCGTATAGCGGGCGCGCAGCGTGGTCGGCGCCTTGGAATCCTCGCCGCTCTCCAAGTGCGGGAGCCCCGAGAGAACGACATAGTTGGCCACCTCGGAGAGGGCCGTGGTGATGTCATGAACGAGACCCTTGGCGAAGAAGTCGTCGCCTCGCTCTCCCGTCAAATTGGCGAAGTCGCCGACACTGATGGATGGACGCCCGAGGCGCTGGCCGGCCGGAACCGCATTTGCAGGCTGCTGACTTGGCGAAGTATCGGCGGAAGACAGGGATTGCCAAAGCGCTCGGGTCTCCGGGCTGACGTCGACACCGAATTCCTTCTTCAACACGCTTCTGCAAGCTTCGAACGTTCGCAGGGCCTTGTCTCGCTGACCGCAGGCAATGAGCAGTTCCATCTTCAGCCGATAGGACTCTTCCCGCGTCGGTTCCATGGCCAGAATTCGATCCGCCACGACCAGCCCGTTTTCAGCGTCGACGAGGCGCGCGAGCCTCTCGAAGGACTCAAGAGCACGGTTCAGCAGCCTTTCGCGTTCCGATGCCGCCCAATCATCGAAAGCATTGCTGCCCAGGTAAAACCCGTCGAGAAATGGCCCGGTGTAAAGTGCCAGAGCCGTTTGGAGTTCCTGAGCGGAACGGGCTAAAAGACCGGTTTCAAAATCCTCCACGTCAACCCACACCGCGTCCGGTGCAAGGCCGATCAGCTCCTTGTGGGAATGGACGATATCCATGCCTGCTCGCGACAGATCCCGGCGCAGGACGCTCAGTGTTTGCCGCAAGCTGTTGCGCGAGTGCTCATTGTCGCTATCGCTCCACAGAAGGTCAGCCAGCCTCTCCCGTGGTGCCGCCATGCCCGGACAGCGGGCCAGATAGGCGAGGATCGCCGGGCCTCGCTTTCCGGTCAGCCAAACCGGACCGCCAGCTTCCTTTTCAATCTGGAAACCGCCGAAGAGTGAGACTTTGCTGCCGGCGACGCCTGCCCCATTTCGCATTTGCTTAAACAGCTTTTCAGAATCACGAAATTCTAACTCAAAACTAACGCTGCGGAAACTCCGCCGCCCCGGCCCCAAGCGCTGCCATGACGATACACCAATTAGGCTTCGCTGAATTAGTGAAAGCTGAAACCCGCCATGGGTTTCCGCTCCGGGGGTGCGGCGGATGTCAAAGCTCACAGCCAACTTGCTGCTCCTTTTCGCCGCCGCTTTGTGGGGCTTCGGGAACGTGGCGCAGAAGATGGTGCTCGATCACCTCGATGCGCTGAGCGCTGTTGGCCTGCGCTGCCTGATCGGGGGGCTGCTTGTGCTGCCCTTCGTCCTGACGGAACGGCGGCTGCCTGCCGGCGCCGGCCATTTTTCCAGCCTGGCTCGGGTGGTCGCGCTGTTTGCCGTCTCCATCGTACTGCAGCAGCTCTGCTATCTTGGCGCCACCGTCACCAACGCAAGCTTCCTGATCAGCACGGCAACGGTGATAACGCCGCTGGCCGCCTGGCTGCTCATGGGCGAGCGTCCGAAGACGGGTCTCATACTTGCGGCCGGATCGACCGTCGTCGGCTGCCTGTTTCTTTCAGGTGGGATCGCCGGGCTCAGCAGCGGGGATATCACCGCTGTCCTGTCGGCCGGCTGCTATGCGCTCTGGACGGTCGAGCTTTGGCCGGCACATGCAGGCCCATGCGCGTCCGCTCACGGCCGCGGCCGCACAGTTCCTCGGCGCAGCGGCCTTCGCCCTTCCGCTCGGGGCGGTGCACGGCAACCTGTCATTCGCAGCGGCTTCCGAGGCTGCCCCTGAACTCTTGGTGCTCGGGGTTTTCTCGACCGCGGTCGCCTTCGGCGTACTGATTGCCGCCCTGCGCTTCACCTCCGCCAGCCATGCTGCCGTGATCGTCAGTGCCGAAAGCGTCTTCGGCGCCATGGGTGCGGCGATCTTCCTTGGCGAGCGGTCTTCTGCCGTAGGCGCGTTGGGCGCGGCGATCATTCTCGGCTCGATCCTTTCGGTCGCGATGTCGAACCGAACGCCGGCGGCACGCCTGCCGTTGCGAACCGACCCCAGCACTTCCGACATGCCGGCCCGCGCCTTTGCAGCCGCCCCGGCGGGTTGGGGCACTACCGTCAATCCAGGTCACGAGGAGGCATTCCATGACCCTTCCCGGTAACGCCCTCACTCGTCCTGCCAGCCGCAGTCGACCGCTTCGAAAAACGATTTGTCGTTGAGAATGGAGGGTAACATGGTTGGACGCCATCATCAGGAATCGGGCCCCGGGTCTCACTCCGGGACGGGACAGCGGGCCAATTCATTGCTGAGACTGGCGGCGCTCGCCGCCATGGCGTTTTGGGCACCGACCGCGCATGCCGCCAACGTCGATGGTGCGGTGCTGAACGTCGACGTCGCGGTCGTGTTCGCCGTGGACTTCTCATCGTCTATCGATCCCAAGATCGCCGATCTTCAGCGCGAAGGACATGCCGCGGCGCTCACCTCGCCCGAGATCATCAGCGCCATCACCCAGAACTATATCGGTTGCATCGGCGTGGCCTATTTCGAATGGTCAAGTCCAGGTCACTCACGCACCGTGCTGCCGTGGACACGTATCTGCGGCCTGGAAGACGCCAAGGCAGCGGCGTCGGTGATCAGGACGAACGGCGACACCGGCTATCTCCGCCGGGGCCGCGGCGGAACATCGGTTTCGGCGGCCATCGATGTCGGAAGCCTTCTGCTCGACCGGTTTCCGGGCAATGCGATGAAGAAGGTGATCGATATCTCTTCCAACGGCGAGAACAATGACGGACTGCCCGTTCAGCCGAGCCGGCAGAATGCCATCGCCAAGGGATACACGATCAACGCGATCGCCATTCCAACGGACGACGAGGACCCCGGGCAGCCGCTGGCGTCCTACTTTGCGCAGTCCGTCATCGGCGGCTCCCAGGCTTTCGTAATTTCGCCCACGGGGCCGCGCGACTACATCACGGCTCTGCGCCGCAAGCTGGTGACGGAAGTCAGCATGAACGTCGATCGACACATTCCGGCGACAGGGCCTCAATAGGCCTGCCGCGCCTTTGATCAAAGCACGGCGAGCGCTGCACCACGCCCGATGCGGATGCAGCGCCGGCCGCCCTACCCTTCCCGCAGCCAGACCAGCATCTCGCCGGGATCGCGGTTGTCCCAGGCGAAATACGGGACAGCCTTGAGCTTCGTCTCTTCCGTGGCCGGGAGTTCGGAGCGGTAGAGATCGCTGCCCCAGTTGTCCGTCTCGGTCCTGCTGCCGATGGCCGAGAGCGTGACGACGCCGCCGAGCAGGTTCGGCTCGGAATGCGCTTCCAGCTTGGCCTCACGCGGCAGAGCGATGCGGTGCAGCCCACCGCCATTGTCGGTTTCCTCGACGCAGTAGATCAGCGGGCCGCGCGCGAGCGCGACGCGGCCGATATCCTGGCGCACATGCGGGTTGGCGAAGAGCCGGGCCATCGACATTTCGAGGTCGAGCTCGACCCGGTCGCCCTGGCGCCACTCGCGCCGGATCGCGGCATAGCCGTCGCTCGCCGCATCGAGATCGACCATCTTGCCGTTCACCCTGAGCGCCGCGTTGCGGCACCAGGCAGGCACGCGCAGGTAAAGCGTGAACGCAATCGGCGCCTCCGCCTCGATCTCGATCGCGACCGCGCCGTCCCAGGGATAGTTGCTGGTCTGGACGAGGCTGACCGGCCGGCCGGCGATCTCGAAGCGGGCGGTCGAGTCGCCATAAAGATGGACTGCCAACGCATCGTCGGCGAGGCCGTAGAAATAGCTGCCGATCGACGCCACCATGCGGCCGATATTGGGCGGGCAGCACGGGCAGCGATGCCATTTCCAGCGATGATGGCCGCCGCGGCTCTCCAGCGGATTCTCGTAGAAGAACAGCGAACCGTCGAGCGACAGGCCCGAGATCGAGCCGTTATAGAGGGCGCGCTCCATCATGTCGGCGTAGCGGGCGTTCGGCCCCATGCCGAGCATGCGGCTCGCCCAGAACACCAGGCCGACCGAAGCGCAGGTCTCGGCATAAGCGGTCTCGTTGGGCAGGTCGTAATCGTTGGTGAAGCCTTCGTTGTCGGCCGACGGACCGAGACCGCCGGTGACGTAGAGGCTTTTCGTCGTGAGATCGTCCCACAACCGCTCGAGCGCCGCCTTCAGCGTGTCGTCGCCATATTCGGTCGCGATGTCGGCCATGCCGGAATAGAGATACATCGCCCGCACTGCATGGCCGACGACCTTGTCCTGCTCGCGCACCGGCTTGTGCGACTGGTTGTATTCGTAGGTCTTGAAGTGAAAGTCCTTGGGGTCGGCGCCGCGCGCCAGCGCCTCCTCGTCGAAGTAGTGCGGCTGCTGCCCGCGCTGGTCGATGAAGTATTTTGCCAGCTTCATATATTTCTCGTTGCCGGTGACGCGGGCGAGCTTGACCAGCGCCAGCTCGATCTCCTCGTGGCCGCAATAGCCCTTCCGCTTGCCGGGCTCGGGGCCGAAAGTGTCGGCGATGTGGTCGGCATAGCGGCTCATGATATCGAGCAGCTTGCGTTTTCCCGTCGCCTGAAAGTAAGCGACCGCGCCCTCGATCAGATGGCCGGCGCAGTAGAGCTCATGGCAGTCGCGCAGATTGGTCCAGCGCAGGCCGGGCTGGATGCGCTGGTACCAGCTCGAGAGATAGCCATCCTCCTGCTGCAGCTTGCCGTACATGTCGATGACGGCGTCGATCTTCCTTTCCAGATCGGGATTGCGGCGCCGGTAGAGCGAATAGGCCGCGGTCTCGATCGTCTTGCCCCAGTCGGAATCCCAGAACATCTGCGTCGTCACGGTGCGCGCGGTAAAACCGTCGCTGACATGGAAGGGAATGACGACGCCCGGCGACGGCCGGTCCGGATCGATCTGCTCCAGCATGCGCGCCTCGACGCAGCGGTCGTAGAGGATGCCGGCGGTCTTAGCGGCAACCGCGTCGACACGGTCGCCCCAGAAGCCGCGGACGTCGACCTGCGGCACGGGCAACGGCCGGAAGGCGAGCTTCAGCTTGGCGGCCTTGCTGGCCTCGGTTGCGGCGGGTTGCGGTGCGGTCATGAACGTCACTCCATTCGAATGCGGGAAATCACTTGACGGCCCCGGCCATCAGGCCGCGGATGTAGAAGCGCTGCAGCGCCAGGAAGAGGATCAGGCAGGGCACCATCATCACGGTGACGCCCGCCTGCACGGCGCCCCAGTCGATGGCGCCGAAGCGGCCGGACTGCAGCGCGGTCATCGCCCGCCTGCACGGCGCCCCAGTCGATGGCGCCGAAGCGGCCGGACTGCAGCGCGGTCATCATCACCGGCAGGGTGAATTTGGACTGGTCGGTCATCAGCACCAGTGCCGCCAGGAACTCGTTCCAGGCGCCGAGGAACGCGAACAGCGCGATGGTGACCACACCCGGCCAGACCAGCGGCAGCATCACCTTGACCAGCATGGTGACGTTGTTGGCGCCGTCCATGCGCGCCGCCTCCTCGATCTCGCGCGGCACGGCGTCGAAGGCATTGCGCATCATGAAGATCGAGAACGGCAGCTGCAGCGTGACATAAACGCAGACCAGACCTGTCAGCGTGTTGTGCAGGCCGAGCCTGGTCAGCACGAGAAAGATCGGCGTCAGGATCGACTGGAACGGGATCATGATCGTCGACAGGATGAGGACGAAGAAGAAGTCCCTGAACGGAAAGCGGAAACGGGAGAAGCCGTAGCCGGCCAGCACGCTGACCAGAACGGACAGGATCACCGTCATCGCCGAGACGTAGATGCTGTTCTGCGCCGAGGCCCAAAGCCCGTCGCCGAAGCTGTTCAACGTCTGATAATTCTCGACCGAGAAGCCGGTGGTCGGCCAGGGCGGCAGCGGCGGCTGGCGCGCCTCCTGCGCCGGCTTGAAGGTGGAGAGCACGGTCCACACGATCGGCGCCAGGAACAGCACCGAGGCGATGATGCCGGTGGAATGCCTGGCGTGGCTGAAGGCCGCTTTCCGGTTCTGCGACATCGCCCCCGCCATCAGTCGAGCCCCTCGGGCTTGCGCAGCAGCCAGAGCTGGATGAGGCTGAGCGCCACCAGGATGACCAAGAGCACCATCGAAAGTGCAGCGCCGTAGCCGAGCTTGAACGAGACGAAGGACTGGTTGAAGATCCAGTAGACCGCCGTCAGCGTCTGGTTGCGCGGGCCGCCGCGCAGGATGATGTAGAACTGGTCGAAGGCGAGGATGGAGCCGGCGACCGATAGGATCAGCGCCAGCGCCAGCGTGCGGCGCATCAGCGGCAGCGTGATCGCTCTGAACCTGGCGAACGGGCCGGCGCCATCGATGACCGCGGCCTCCTGCAGATCCTGCGGGATCGACTGCAGGCCAGTCATCAGGATGATCATGGTGAAGCCGGCGACCTTCCAGACCACCATGGCGATGATCGACCAGAAGGCCGGCTGGAAGGTGGCCAGAAGATTGACCTTTTTCCCGGTCAGGCCGAGGTCGAAGGCGGTCGGGCTGAACAGGCCGGAATCGACATTCAAGAGCCACGACCAGAGCAGGCTCGCCGAGGCGAAGCCCACCACCGCCGGCATGAAGAAGGCGGTGCGGTAGAGATTGGTCAGCGGGCGCGGGCGCTCGATGAAAATCGCCAGCGGAAAGGCGACTGCGAAGATCGCGATGGTGACGATCACCGTGTAATAGGCGGTGAATTTGAGCGCGTTCCAGAAGCGGGTGTCGCGCAGGATGGCAAAATAATTGTCGAGGCCGATGAAGGCATGCTCACCCATCAGCGGCCAGTTGTTGAGCGACATCCACGCCGTCATGCCGAGCGGGATGACAAAGAAGACGACAACGAAGGCGACGGCCGGCAGGACGTAGAGCAGGCCCACCCATTGCCGGCGGCTGACGCCGGCCCGTGTTCGGGCGCGGGCGGGTGCCGAGGTTGCGGTGATGGTGGTCATGCGGGTCTCTCGTTGGCGCTGCGTCCCCCTCCCCCTTGAGGGGAGGGTCCAGCCGAAAGGCCGGGGGTGGGGTCGCCCGCGACGCGCGCCAACGCAAAAGAACGTCGAGCGCTGCCGAGACGACCCCACCCGGACCTTCGGTCCGACCTCCCCTCAAGGGGGAGGTTTTGGCTGGCGCTATTTCTGCGGCGCCTGGTCGATGATCGACTGCATGGTCTCCTGCGCATTCGAAATGGCGCCGTCGACATCGTCGCCGAAGAACACCTCGTTGACCATCTGCGTCCACGGGCCGTTGGCGGAGTTGATCAGGTCGTTGAACACCACCGTGTAGGGCGTGCGGCCCTTGGCCATCGCCTCGGCCGCCACCTGGTAGCGCGGGTCGAGATCCTTGAGCGCTTCCTTGGCGATGTCGCCGCGCACCGGCAGGCTGCCATATTTGGCGAGGATGGTCTGGCCCTCCAGCGAATAGGCGAAGTCCAAAAACTCCTTCACCACGGCGACCTTCTTGGTGCCCTTGGTGACGACGAAATTGTCGCCGCCGGCAAAGGACGACCAGCCGCCATCCTTGCCGGGCAGGAAGGTGATGCCGTAGTCGATATCCGGATATTGCGTGTTGAGCGCGCCGATGGCGAAGGCGCCGGACGGCGAGATGCCGATCTTGCCGCCGGCAAAGGCGGCGAAGAAGTTGGCGCCGGTGTCGGTCTGCGCGCCTTCAGGGACCATCCCCTTCTTGACCATAGAGCGGTAGAGGTCGATCGCGCCGCGCAGCTGCGGGCTGTCCAGCGTCGCCTTCGAGCCGTCCTCGGAGAGGATGTCGCCGCCGGAGGCCCAGATCAGCGGCGTGAAGGTGAAGATGTTGCAGCCGCCGCAATTGCCGGAGAAGTAGAAGCCCTTGATGTCGCCGCCGAGCGCGTTGACCTTCTCGGCGTCGGCTTCGATCTCTGCCCAGTTGGTCGGCCCCTTCTCGGGGTCGAGGCCGGCCTGCTTGAACAGCTTCTTGTTCCAGATCAGAACCGAGGAATCGGCCGAGAACGGCAGGCCGTAGATGCGGCCCTTATGGGTGCCGGTCTTCACATGCGCCGGCGACAGGCTCGAAAAATAGGGCAAGGATTTCGCCCAGTCGGTGATGTCCTCGAGCTGGCCGGCGGCGGCGAAGGACGGCGTGTAGATCAGGTCGAGCGACAGCGCGTCGGGCGCGGTGCCGCCGGCGGCGGCGGCGCCATATTTCGGGATGATCTCGGCATTAGGGATGATGTCGAGCTTGATCTGGTCCTTATGCGCCTTGTTGAAAGCGTCGACGATGCGCGGCATGAAATTCGAGCCGTCGGCGCGCACCCAGATGTTGGCGGTCTCGGCGGACGCCGCCTGCAGGCCGCCGCCGATCACGGCCGCGGCCAAAGCCAGCTTGGCAATCAAGGTCTTCACGGTATTCCTCCTCATGGTTCTCCTCCCGGTTTGGCCGTTGCGCGACGGCCGTTTCGTTTGATGCCTCAGCCGCCCAGCGGACGGCCGCATGACTGACGCACCACCAGCCGGCACGGCAGTTTCCTGATGCCCGGCGCGGCCGGCTGGCCGCCCACGAGCGAAAGCAAAGCGAGCCCGGCCTCGCGGCCGAGCGTCGCCAGGTTCATGTCGACGGACGTGAGCGGCGGGCGCGTCGCCTCGGCCACGATCTCCCAATTGTCGAAGCCGATGACGCCGACATCGTCGGGCACGCGGATGCCGCGTTCGCGCAGCGCGTCGATGACGCCGCGCGCGATCTGGTCGTTGCCGCAGAAGACGGCGTCCGGCCAGCCTTCCCTGTCCGCCTTGCCGAACAGTTTTGCGACCGCTTCGTGGCCCCAGGCTTCCGACCAGGCCCCAAGCAGCGGCTCGCTGACGGGCAAGCCGTGCTCCTCGAGCACGTCCCGGTAGGCCTGCGCCCGCGTGTGCACCACCGCGAAGCTCGCCGGGCCGCTGACGTGGGCGATGCGGCGGCGCCCGAGCCGCAAAAAGTGCTCGACCGCCAGGCGCGCGCCGCCGGCATCGTCGGAAACGAGGCCGACCGCGCCGGGATCCGGCTGGGTGAAGGCATAGACGACAGGAACGCGCAGATTGGAGAGATCGACCGGCAGATGGCGGTCGATGCGTTTTCCCGTGGCGATGATGCCGTCGACGCGCTTGTCGAGCATCGCCTCGACATGCAACTGGCCGAGCCTTGTGTCGTCCTCGACATTGCACAGGAACACCGAAACGCCATTGTCGACCAGCGCATCCGAAACGCCGGCCATCAGCGGCAGCGAGAAGCGGCCATAGGTATCGTTGGTGAGCAGCCCGACGGTGAAGCTGCGCTTGCGCAACAGGCTCTGCGCCAGGTGGTTCGGCCGGAAGCCGAGCAGCCGCGCCACCTCACGGATGCGCTCGCGCGTCTCGGCGGTCATGCGCCCCTGCCCGTTCAGCGCTTTGGACGCCGTCGCCACGCTGACGCCCGCCGCGGCCGCCACCTCGCGCAGCGTGACCGGCGTCTTGGCGGAAACTGGCGCTGGCTCGGCGTCGGCGGACATGGATCGAGGCGCATCCCCCTGGTTGGGAAAAGGTTTTCTCTTATCGCCCTGCGCGGTGATGACGGGTGAGGTCAGCAGGTGCGGGCGATTTGGGAAAAGGTTTTCTCAGAGGGAGACTAGGGGAAGGTGGGGAGGTTGGCAAGGGGGATGGCGAGCAGGGCGGCGCGATCATTCGCCACTAGTTCTGGAATGGACGGGATGGGCCGACACCGGACTGGCAGCTTCAAGCTGCGGATCTTCAAGAGCGGATATGATGCTCGGCGTTGGCATCGTCATGACCTGACCCAATCACGATGTTCACCCCGGCCAGTGGATGTCTGGATTTGGCGCGCGATTCCGACCTCAGCGAACGAAGTTATGACACGCCATTCGATCGCTTCGCCAATTGCACTGCAATAACATCCGAGACACTCGCGCTTGCCGAAGGGGCTGTCGGCTCTGACGGGATTGGCGTAAGCTACTGTCTACAAGGGGTGCACACATGCACCGTATCATCGCCATAGCGATCGTAATTCTCGCGGCCGTGTTCAGTTCCGCGAGGGCTGAGGTGCTGATCGGGGTATCGGCTGCGATGACAGGACGGCTTGCCTGGATCGGCGAGCAGGGACAGCGCGGCGCGGAGATGGCGGTGGCCGACGTCAACGCGGCGGGCGGCGTGCTCGGCCAGAAGGTGAGGCTCATTTCGGTCGACGATTTCTGCGATCCCGAGCAAGCGGTCGCGGCCGCCCAGAAGCTGGTGGCCGACGGGGTGGTGCTCGTCGTCGGGCATTATTGCTCCGGGGCCTCGATCCCCGCATCAAAAGTGTACGAGGAGGCGGGCGTCGTCGAAATATCCCCAGGCTCGACCAATCCGCAGTTGACCGAACAGGGCCGTGGCAATGTCTTCCGCACCATTGGCCGCGACGATGCGCAAGGCTTCATCGCCGGCAACTACCTTGCCGATCGTTGGGGCGACAAGAAGATTGCAATCCTTCACGACAATTCGACCTATGGGAAGGGTCTCGCCGACGAGACTAGGAAGCAGCTGAACAAACGGGGCGTGACTGAAGCTGTTTACGACGCATACACGCCAGGGAAGGACGACTATTCAGCCGAGGTCGCTGCGTTGCAGACCGCCGGCGTCTCAGTCTTGTATGTGGGTGGGTATCATGCCGAGGTTGCGCTGATTGCTCGCGCTGCACACGACCGTGGCTACACGGTTCAGCTCATATCCGGAGATGCCTTGGCTACCGAGGAATTTGCCCTGATCGCAGGCTCAGCGGCGGAGGGAACCCTGTTCACCTTCCCGGCGGACCCGCGGCGAAATGCCGGCGCGGCCGCGATCGTGGAGCAGTTCCGTGCGGAGAACTTCGAGCCCGCGGGCTACACGCTGTTGAGCTACTGTGCGGTCCAGGTCTGGGCCCAGGCGGTCGCGAAGGCAGGTTCGCTGGAGCCGAAGGCGGTCATCGCGACACTGCACGAACAGGAATTCGACACCGTCATTGGCCGGGTCGATTTCGACGACAAGGGCGACCTCACGAGACAGAGCTGGGTTTGGTACGTCTGGCGGGGCGGGGAGTACGTGCCGGTTGAATAGGGTTCGCCGAACGCCGGCGTGCCGCCTGAGACATCTAGTCTGATGCAGACCAGTGTGGCTCGATTGTTCCGACTCACCGCGATGCTTGAACGCCTCGGCATACGCGGCCGGCTGTTGCTCGCCTTTTTCGGGATCAGCGCCCTTGCGGTGCTGGCAACCGCTGCTGCGCTTTATGCCTTCCTCCAAGTCGGCGACGTCGTCGACCGAATTACCACGGATCGGGTGCCGTCGGCGCTGGCCTCCCTCCAGCTGTCGCGCCAGGCCGAACGGGTCGCTGCTGCCGCGCCATCGGTGCTGGCGGCGACAAGCAGGGCTCAGCACAGCGAGGTCTCGAGCGCCGTCGCGCTCGAGATGTCCCGCCTCGAGGCTCTGCGCACGGACCTCAGGGATGCCACGCTGGGCACAGTGCCTTTGGCTGAGATCGAGGAAGCCGCGGTTGTTCTGAGGCGCAACCTGAAGGAGCTCGACTCTCTGGTTGTCGCGCGGCTCGATGTGGTCGCCCGCAAGGAGGAGCTCCTGAACCGCCTCGCCGCGACGACGACCGGAAGCCACCGCCTTCTGGCCACCGGCATCCTGGTGATGGATTCTAGGCTCCCGCAATGGCGGGCGTTCGCGGCCGATACGTCGCTGTCGCCCGATCGACGCGCAGCGGCAATGGCCGACCTGGTCCAGGCGATTGCGGCTTACATCCCCCAGCAGAAGGCGCTGCTGGAGATCTCGGCAGTCAACGACGCGCTGGTGAAGGCCGCGACCGCGCCGACGCGGGGCGACCTGGCGTTGATCCTCTTTCCGCTGCGCCGCTCGCTTGCCGCTCTGGAAACGGCTTCCTCGGAGATCGACGAAAAGCTGCAGACCCGTTTCCGGCAGCGGGTGGACGAGTTCAAGGCCCTAACCGATGGTGAGAACAGCATCCCGAAGGCACGGGAGGATGAGCTTGCGGTCCTCGCGCAGGGCGAAAAGCTTCTGGCCGAAAACAATCGGCTGTCGCGCAGTCTCACCGCTGCCGTCGACCGTCTTGTCGCAGCAGCCGACCGCGAGATTGCTGCCTCCGGTCGCGAAGCCGCGCGCGTCCAGCGCTTCGGCACCGGCGTTGTCCTCGGCTCCGCCTTTCTCAGCCTGTTGATCTCGGTTCTGGTCGTCTGGCTCTATGTCGACCGCAGCCTTCTCGCCCGTCTGGGAGCGGTGAGCCAGGGCATGCTCGCGATCGCGGGCGGCGATCTTCGTGCGCCGCTGCCGGCCGCGGGCAGCGACGAAATCGGCCGCATGGCCGAGGCGCTGAGCCTCTTCCGGGATACCGCTGTCGAGGTCGAGGAAAAGAATCTGCGCGACGTTGCAGAAGCGCGTCAGCGGCTAGTCGATGCCATCGAAAGCATTTCCGAAGGTTTCGCTCTCTATGACAGAGAGGACTGGCTTGTCCTTAGCAACAGCCGCTACCGCGAACTGCTATACGCCGGTCTGGAGGCCGAGCTAACCCCTGGCACGGCATTCGAGGAGATCATTCGCCGATCCGCCGAGCGCGGCTACATAAGGGATGCCGAGGGGCGGGTCGATGAGTGGGTTGCTGAGCGCCTGTGGCGGCACCGCAACCCTGGCGAACCATGGGTGCAGCGGCGGGGCGACGGACGATGGATCATGGTAAGCGAGCGGCGGATCAGCGCCGGCGGCACGGTCGCCGTCTATTCGGACATCACCGAGCTGAAGCAAAGGGAGGAGAACCTCGCCGAGAAGTCCACTGCCCTAGAGGCGCTTTCCAGCAAGCTGGCCAAATATCTGGCGCCCCAAGTGTACAGCTCGATATTCACCGGCCGCCAAGACGTTAGAATCGCCAGTCAGCGCAAGAAGCTGACCATATGCTTCTCCGACATTGCCGGCTTTACCGAGACCACCGACAAGATGGAGTCCGAGGATCTCACCCAGCTCCTCAATCACTACCTGACGGAAATGTCGAAAATCGCGTCGGATCATGGTGCCACGATCGACAAGTACGTCGGCGACGCGATCCTGATGTTTTTCGGCGACCCTGAGACGCGCGGCGTCAAGGAGGACGCGCTGGCTTGCGTACAGATGGCGCTTGCCATGCAAAAGCGGATCAGCGAGCTTGCCGAAGTCTGGCGGGACATGGGGATCGAAACACCACTGCGCTGCCGCATCGGCATCCATACCGACTACTGCACCGTCGGTAACTTCGGCAGCGAGGACCGGATGGACTACACGATAATCGGCGGCGCCGTGAATCTCGCCTCGCGCCTGGAACAGGAGGCGGCGCCGGGGGCCATCCTCATTTCCTACGAGACGTTTGCGCAAGTGAAGGACACGATCGATTGCGAGGAGATGGGGCACGTCCAGGTCAAGGGGATCGCCTATCCAGTCGCCACCTACCGCGTCATCGATCTGAAGGCCAATCTGGCGGGCGCTTGTCGCGCCGTTCGAACCGAGCTGCCGCACTTCAGGCTGGAACTTGAACCGGAGCTGATGTCCGCCGACGAGCGTGGCGGTGCCGCCACTGCGCTTCTAGATGCACTGGATCGGCTTTCCCACAAGCCCGGGCAGTAATGCTTGGTTCACAACGACCCCTCCCAATGGACGCAAGGAGTAGGATGTGGGACTCCGCTTATTGGCGCTGTCGATGCGAAGGCCGCAGAACGGTCGCGGTTAGAATAGTTCAACACAAGGACACTCGGCGTGCCGCGCATCTTCACCACGCAGCTGACCGTGGCCTGGCTGGGCAAGCTGAGCGTCGTCCAACGCGACGACCAGGCGCGAGCTTGGCTGGACACCGAAGATTCCATTCGAGCAGAGTCTTGCCGAAACAATGGCCACGCTGCAGGAGCTTCGCGCTACGGAGAAAGCCTGCGGGTGACGCCGGTCAGATCCATGGACCGCCTGGCGGCGGACTTTCCTCCCCGATACATCGGCATCGTCCCCAAGGAGTCGAACGCGGCGTTTGCGGGGTTTCGCAAGGTCTGGAGATGGTGCACCTCGGCTGCGAGGGCAGTCTTTGATCCTGTAGGCGCGTCCGTGGCTCTCGGTCTTTTTCCGACGCGACCGTCTGCCCGACTCTTCTTAGGCGCCCCAGCGATGGCGCCGCGCACCGCCATAATCAAGTATAGTTCCTAGCCGATCGCAGACGGAGGAGGAGAAGAGCAAATGTCCGTGGACGTGGGACCGAGAAAAGTGGACGCCGAATATGCGATTGAGTACCTCCAGGAGCATCCGGAAGCCGGGCTTTGCTGCGAGGATCGGCGCTGCTGGATTACGCCGAACGCAAACGAGACCGATCAGCGGATCCTGCTTCTTGATGTGGTTGAGGCTGACCGGCTCAAAGATGATCCTCGCCTTCGACTCGTGTCCGGAATCGCTCATGCGGGCCGGTCGCTCTGGGTCGTTCGGAGAATGACATAATTGGGTGCAGGCCTGGCTCCACAGCAACGCTGCGGCCGGTAGGCCACGGCAGACTGTGGTTCTTCAACCCAGGTGGCGTTGCGTCCGAGACAAGGGAGAAACATCATGAGAAAGCTTATCGTCACCGAATTCATCAGTGTCGACGGCGTCGCCGAGGCCGAGAAGCTGCCGGGCGTGACCTGGAACGACGAGATGAATGCGTTCAAGGAGGACGAGCTTGCCGACAGCGGCGCCATGCTTCTCGGCCGCACGACCTACGAGATCTTTGCCGGTTCATGGCCCAAGGAAACCGGGGACTTCGCAGACCGCTTCAACGCGCTGCCGAAATATGTCGCCTCGACCAGGCAGAAGGCGTTCGACTGGCAGCCGGCGGAATTGCTTGCCGGCCCCCTGCCCGAAGCGGTCGCCAGGCTGAAGCAGCAGAGCGGCGGCAACATCTATGTCCACGGCAGCTTGAGCATTGCCCGGCAGTTGCTCAGCCACGGCCTCGTCGACCGCCTCCGGCTGCTCGTCTATCCGGGCGCCGTCGGCCAGGGCAAGCCGTTGTTCCCGTCCGACAAGCCGCTTGCGCTGGATCTGGTCTCCGCCGCGCCGTTCAGCAACGGCGTGGTGGCGCTGGAGTACAGGCCTGCAGCGAAACCGTAAGCGCTCTACTGCCGGAACGCGCGGCTGACCTGGTCCTGCAGCGGCTTCACCAGATAGGACATCACCGAACGGTCCTCGGTCTTGATGAAGGACTCCACCGGCATGCCGGGCACCAGTTTTACGTCGCCCAGCCGCGCCACCTCGGTCGCGGTCGTCGCGATGCGCACGGTGTAGTAGCTGACGCCGGTGCGCTGGTCGGTGGTGATGTCGGGCGAGGTCCGCTCGACCACGCCGTTGATCTGCGGCGTGGTGCGCTGGTTGAACGCCGAGAAGCGCAGCGAGGCGGGCTGGCCGACCCATAGCTGGTCGATGTCGCTCGGCGCGATCTTGGCCTCCACCGCCAGGCTGTCATTGTCGGGCACGACCTGCATGATCGTCTGTCCGGGCGTGACCACGCCGCCGATCGTATAGGCGATCGACTGCTGCACGACGCCGTCCTGCGGGGCGCGGATGTCGACTCGCTTCAACTGATCCTCGGCCGCGACCTTGCGCTCCAAAAGCTCACCCACCTTGCCGTCGACGTCGCGCAGGTCCTTGTTGACTTCGGTGCTGAGGTCGAGGTCGATCTGGATGATCTGCAGCTTGATCTCCGCGATCCTCCCTTGCGCCTGCGCCTGCGCGGCAATGAGTTGGCCGCGCTCGCCGTCCAGCCGCGTCGCCTCGCGCTCGGTTTGCGTCAGCCGGTCGATCGAAATGAGCTTCTTGGCCCAGAGCGCGCGCACCGAAGCGAGCTCCTTCTGCACCAGCTCGATCTCCTTGCTCTTTGCTTGCGCCTGCGCGGTGTCGCCGATGATCTCCTTCTCGAGCTGCGCGATGCGTTCCTCGAGCTGGCTCTTCTGACCCGCGCGGGATGTACGCCGCGTCTCGAAATGCTGCTTTTCGCCGGCAATCGCCTCGGCGACATCCGGGTCGGCGGAGCGGTCCAGCAGGTCGGCCGGAAAGACGATCGCGTCGCTGCCCAGGCGCTCGGCATCGAGGCGCGCCTTGCGCGCCGCAAGCTGGTCGAGCGCCTTGCTCACCACGGCAAGATTGGCGGCGGGCACGGTGCGGTCGAGCCGCAAAAGCAGGTCGCCGGCCTTCACGCGATCGCCGTCGCGGGCATCGATTTCGGCGACGATGCCGCCGGTCGAATGCTGCACGTCCTTGACGTGGGAATCGACGACGAGCGTGCCAGGAGCGATTACCGCGCCGGCGATCTCGGTGACCGAAGCCCAGCCGCCGACGCCTCCGGCAAGCAGGATCACGATGCCGAAGCCGAGCCGCATGTAGAAGCGGATCGACGAGTGGGAGGCGCCCGGGTAAACCATGCTAGTGCCCCCCCTCGCTTCCGTCACCGACGGCCCGCGGCGGGTTTTCGGCTGCCACCCTCAACTGCGGGTTGGCTGCCGGCACCGGCCGCAGCGTCGGGAACATCTTGGCGAACACCTCGTCCTTCGGGCCGAAGGCATGGATGCGTCCCTGGTTCATGGCCAGCACGAAATCGACGGCCGTCAGCACGTTCGGCCTGTGCGCGACGATAACCACCACGCCGCCGCGCTCGCGAACCGCTATCATGGCCCGAATGAGCGCCTGCTCGCCATCCATGTCGAGGTTGGAATTCGGCTCGTCGAGCACGACGAGGAACGGATCGCGATAAAGCGCGCGCGCCAGTGCGATGCGCTGCCGCTGGCCGGCCGACAGCGCCTCGCCATGCTCGCCGATCTCGGTCTCATAGCCTTCGCGAAAACCGACGATAAGCTCATGCGCGCCTGCCGCCTTCGCCGCGGCGATGATGGCGCCGGCATCGGCGTCGGGCTCGAAACGGGCGATGTTCTCGGCGACCGTGCCGGCAAAAAGTTCCACGTCCTGCGGCAGGTAGCCGATATGGCGGCCATGCTCCTGCTGCGACCACTGGTCGAGATCGGCGCCGTCCAATCTTATCCTGCCGGCCACCGGCAACCATGCCCCGACAAGAGCGCGCACCAGCGTGGATTTTCCCGACCCGCTCGGCCCGATGATGCCGACGGCATGGCCCGCCTCCATGGCGAAGCTTGCGTCATGGACCAGCAGCCGCTGTGTGCCCGGAGCGGCGATGGAAACATTCTGCATGCTCATATTCGCGCTCGGCGCGGGCAGCAGCATGGGCTCGGCCTCGGCAGGCAGCGCGGCCAGCACCTTCGTCAGACGCTGCCAGCCCAGGCGCGCGGTGATGAAGCCTTTCCAGTTGGCGATGGCAAGGTCGACCGGGGCCAGCGCGCGCCCGCTGAGGATCGATGCGGTGATGATGATGCCGGCCGTCGCCTGCTGCTCGATGACCAGCCAGGCGCCGATGCCGAGCATGGACGACTGCAGCAGCATACGCAGCACTTTCGATATCGCGCCGAAACCGCCGGCGACATCGCTCACCTTGCGCTGCTCGGCAATGTATTCGAGGTTGGCGTCTCCCCATCTCGCGGCGAGCCAGCCGGCCATGCCCATGGCGGCGACGACCTCAGCGTTGCGGCTCGCGGCGGTGATCAGGCCATTGCGGCGGATGCCGCTCAAGGTTCCCGACGACACCGGCTTTCGCGTCAGCCGTTCAGCCATAATCGTCAGCGTGACCAGCACGATTGCGCCGACCAGCGCCGTCACGCCAAGCAGCCAGTGGAACATGAAAATGATGACCAGGTAGAGCGGCAGCCACGGCAGGTCGAAAAGCGCTGTCGGTCCCATGCCCGACAGAAAGGCACGTACACCGTCGAGATCCCGCATCGGCTGCAGGCCGTCGCCCTCGCGCCCAGTCTTTAGCGGCAATCGCAGCATTGACGTGTAAACGCGTTGACCAAGCGCCTCGTCGAGGGCGCCGCCGATGCGCACCAGTACCCGCCCGCGCACGAAATCGAGGATGCCCTGCCCGCAATAGAGGATGAGCAGCAATATCGAGATGCCGACGAGCGTCGGCAGGCTGCGGCTCGGCAGCACGCGGTCATAGACCTCGAGCATGTAGAGCGAGCCGGTGAGCATCAACACGTTGAGCACGCCGCTGAACAGCCCGACCGCAAGGAAGGCCGAGCGACAGGAAGCGAGCGCCACGGCGAGCTCGGAACGAGGCGAGCGCGCCGCGCGGCGTCTTGGCGGGTTTGCCGATGGCTTGCCGCTTGTCACGGTGGGCCGGCCGGCGGCGCCGCCGGTTGCGCTGCCGGACATGCCCTGGCGGGGGCGAAATAGAGCCAGGCCGCCGACGCCCACAACTGCCACTGCAACAAGCATCTTGCCCAACGACGCCGGCCCCGCCGGCGCAGGCCATCCGGAGCCGCCGAAGATAAAAGGGGCAGCGCAAGCGATAAGGATCAGACCTATGAACCTTACCTTTGCCCGCGCTGAACCAGACCCTGCCTTGACTATCATTGCCGAAGCGACACCAAACAAAACACCACGGTCAATCCACCTGCCTCTCGCACGACCCCAGGCGGCGCATGCGATGCGTCAGCCGCCGTCATTGGCGTAGACGTGCAATATCGCCCCCTCGAACGTCATTCCGGTGTTGTTGTAGAAGTCGAGTTCCTGATGGATCAGGTTTCCGCCAAGCTCGGACCCCGCGGTGGCGGACTCGGCGTCCAGTCCGATGTTCCATGCTGCGCTGCTCGCCTTCACCGCGCTGCCACCACCCCAATCCTCGAAGTGAGAGGAGGATGTCCCGCCATTCTCCACCTGCAGCCAGTCGATGGCCTGGTCGAGATATTTGTGAGGGCTGTTGGGATCGGATGCGTCGCCGATCGGATTCCCGGCCAGATAGTTGAGCCAGGTGGCTGCCGCATCGCGGGCAAGGACAAAGCGTGTATCCTGCAGATCCTTGGTCGACGCGTTGATCACCTTCAGTGCATCGGCGTAGGAGATGAAGAACGTGTCCTCCCCGGCATCGGTCACCCCGTTCTTGTTGTAGTCTCCGATCAGAAGGCCTTTGGTGGCATCCTTTTGTCCGTCGTTGTTGGAATCGACAGCATAGAGCAATTCACCGGAAGCGAAGTTCGGGCCGGATTTGTCGGCACCCGCAACGCCATCCCAGAACGACTTGCCGAGATTGCTCCAGAAACCCGGGGTGCGCACTCCGGGACCTGCGAACGACTGAACTGTCGCGCTGTCTTCGGCGCTGACCTCGTTCAGGCTGTCATCGTCATGCGCCACGACTTCCACCGTGTTGGTTCTGGTGTCGGCGTTGGGAAGCAGGTTGAAGGCGCTGGTCGCTTCGAAGACCCAGGTCTCGTTGCTGTCGACTTGATAGTCGCCATCGAGATCGCCCGACACATAGTGTGTGCCGTATGAGCTGTTGGCTACGAAGCCGTCCACCAGATTAATGTCGTCGCTAGTATCTCCGGGCGTCGCGTTGTCGTCGACCAACGAGGTCAGCGTCAGCGGATCGAACACGCCGGCCGCGCTCGTGTTGGTTATCTCGTAGTGATAGGTGGCGTTCTGCGCTCCCGACTGAACCGTTTCGGACGAATGGAAGATGCCGTCATGATCGGCATCTACGGTTTTCTCGATGGCGACCGACGGCGCGACGTCGTTCACCGTCACGGTCGCAGTATCGTTGGCGGACACGTCGTCGGTGCTGTCGTCGTCATGGGCGTGCACGACAACCGTGTTGACGATGCTGCCGGCGTTGTGGGCGTCGACGCCGACGGTCGCGCTGAAGACCCATTTCTCGTTACTGTCGACGAGGTAGTCGCCATCGGTGTCGCCGGACACGTAGTAGTCGCCGTGAGTGCTGTTGGCGACGAAGCCGGTCAGCAGGTCGATGTCGTCGCTGGTGTCGCCGGGCGTCGCGTTGTCGTCGACCAGCGAGGTCAGCGTCAGCGGATCGAACGCGCCGGCAGCGCTCGTGTTCGTCACCTCGTAGGTGTAGGTGACGTCGGCGGCCGAGCCCTCGTCGATCGAGGTCGGGTCGGCGGTCTTCTCGATGGCGATCGACGGCGCGACATCGCTCACCGTCACGGTCGCGTCGTCTGTGGCCTGCACGTCGTCGGTGCTGTCGTCGTCATGGGCATGCACGACGACCGTGTTGACGATGCTGCCGCCGGCATTCTGGGCATCGATATTGACGTCCGCCGTAAAGATCCAGGTCTCGTTGCTGTCGACCAGGTAGTCGTTGTCGGTGTCCCCGGACACATAGTGAGTGCCATGCGAGCTGTTGGCGACGAAGCCGTTCAGCAGGTTGATGTCGTCACTGGGGTCGCCCGACGTCGCGTTGTCATCGACGAGCGAGGTCAGCGTCAGCGGATCGGTGGCTCCGTCAGCACTCGTGTTGGTCACCTTGTAGGTGTAGGTGACGGTCGTCGCCTCGCCCTCGTCGATTGAAGTCGGATCGGCCGTCTTCTCGATCGCGACCGCCGGCGCGTGATCTACATTGTCTTTGGTGATGACGCCCCACTCCTCAAAGCCACCGTCCGAGCCGCTGGGGTTGCCGAATGCCGAATACAGATAGACATAGTCCCCAGTCGCCCCCGTGAAGAAACTTGTCGGGATGTAGACGAAGAGATCGCCTTGTCCGCTGCCGGCTGGCGCGTCTTTGCCGGCGTTCAACTGAACGGTCACGTCACCGTCGGTGGCATTCCCATCCATGTCATAGAGCAACTGCTGGCTCTGGAGAGCGGAAAGGTTCGTAATATTCGGGTCTGATGCCGAGTATATCTGCAGCGAGTTCAGAGACAGCAACGACCCGGAAGGGCTGTTCGGCTCGTTCGCGTCGAGCTTGAACACGTAGTAGTCGTGACCGTCCACGGTCACCACCTGCATGTCGCTCAGCAGAAGCGCGTTGGTGTGCTCCTGCTGTTTGTCATCCAGCGGCAGCGGAGTGCCGTCGGTATTGAAGCCGCTCTCGGTGCCGTTCGCCCCAAGGACAAGGAAACTGTCATAGTTGCCGGTGCCGGAGTCGCCTTGCTGCTCGGCCGCAAAGATGGTGCCATCGGTCAACGTCTGCGATGTCGTCGCATCCGTCAGGTCAACTATGGTATCGGCCATTTCAAACTCCCTTGCGCCCAACGCGCCCCTATTGGCCGCGCGAGGCGGCGAACTACCCCATGCCAAAGGCGCTGCGATCAGCGCCCGATTCCGCGAGTGAGGGAGGGTCCGTTAAGCGTTCAACAGGCCGCGACCAACGGCTCCGGCCGGCGAGCAAATGCACATGGCGGCTCACGACGGCTGGCGGCTCGATGATGTACGGCTGAAGCGGCTATGAACGCCGCGCTGCGTTTCCCCTACCCCAGTAGCGCCGTGACTCGTTGTTGCCGGTCGGGAGACTGTTCTCGCTACTATATTAGGATATTATTAACTCTACCGCAGCGTGCGTCAACGGGCAATTCGATGAAGAGTTAATGACAAAACGCAAGCTTAGGCTTGAATGCGGCCCATAATGGATCACGAATAATTCATATCTTCATAGGTCCAACTTGATCAGGGACCTATGCAACTTTCCCATCGGACTTTTGTTGCCGGACCTTAGTCGCTATGCGCCCGCCCATGAAGGTGGCGACATCTCTACACCACCTTCTTGCCGCGCTTGCCGTCATGCTCGGCAACCGCCTTCTCGACGGCGCGCTTCAGCTCGTCCTTGATCTCGACGGTGTCGGCCATCAGCGCCTCGACCTTCAGGAAATCGAGCACGCGGTATTTCGAGACCGCCGGGCGGATGAGGATATCCGGCGGGTGCTGCCGCAGCTTGTTGGCGGTGATCGACTGCATCATCAATTGCGTGGCGCCATACATCAGGTCGACCGTGGTCGGGTGCTTGCGCTCGACGTCGCTCGGCGCCCCCACCACGTCGATGGCGATAATGATGTCGGCGTCCTTCTCGACGAGATCGAAGGGCACCGGATTGTAGATGCCGCCGTCGATCAGCACGCGGCCGTCGCGCGTCACCGGGCGAAACACCGCCGGAATGGCGGCCGAGGCTGCCAGCGCCGAATGCAGGTCGCCCTCGGCGAAGACCGCGAGCTTGTGGCCGAAATAGTCGGTCGCCGTGACTTTCAGCGGGATCTTCAGCTCTTCGAAGGTGGCGGGAATGGCGTCAGGCAGGAAAGCCTTGAGGATGCGTTCGACATTGAACTGGCCGACGCGGATGCCGCCCTGCATGGCCTCCGCGATCGTGCCCGGCCGCGAGCGCCACATGCGCGCGGCCACCTCGGCGCGGCTGCCGAGGATCGAGCGGCTGTAATCGTGGATCTCCGCCCCTCGCATGCCGGCGGCCATCCCGGCGCCCATTATCGCGCCGATCGAGGAGCCGGCGATCGCCACCGGCCTGATGCCGAGCTCGTCCAGCGCCTCGATGGCGTGGATATGCGCAAGTCCCCGCGCCCCGCCGCCGCCGAAGGCAACCGCGAAAGTCGGGCTCATCCCTTGCCGCTCCCCGCCACCTGCACAAGCGGCGGACCGATCACCATCACCGCCGGGTCGGCCGACAGCAGCTTCTTCGCCGCCGCCTTGACGTCTGCAAGCGTCACCGCGTCGATCAGCGCGGCACGGCGCTTGATATAGTCGATGCCGAGATTGTCGAGCTGCAGTTCGACCAGCGTTGCGGCGATGGAACTAGAGGAGTCCAGGTTGTTGATGGCATAGGCCCCGATCATGTATTTCTTGGTCGCCGCAAGCTCCTCCTCGGTTGGCCCCTTCTCGGCCATCTCCTTTACCACCTGGCGCACGATCGACAGCGTCTCGGCGGCGCGGTCGGAGCGGGTCGCCGTCGTGACCAGCAGCGCGTTGGAATGCTCGTGATCGACGAGATCGGAGCTGACGCCATAGGCAAGGCCGCGCTTCTCGCGCACCTCCTCGTAAAGCCGCGACGTGAAGGTCGAGCCGCCGAGAATCTCGTTCATCAGCACCGCGGCGTAGAAATCCGGATCGCTCCGTTTCACGCCGGGCCAGGCAAGCTGCAGCGAGGTCTGCGGCAGGTCGTAGTTCACTTCCAACTGCTGGCCGAGCTTGGGCACGACATCGGCAACGGAGGCCAGTGTCTGCTTCTGCGGCAAGTCGCCGAACACCTCGTCCAGCTTGCCGCTCAGCGTGGCGGCGTCGATGTCGCCCACCACCGTCACATGCAGACCACCACGGGCGAAATTCGCTTTGTGGAAGGCCTTGAGGTCGTCGGCGGTGATGGTGGCGAGGCTCTCCTTGGTGCCCTCGTCCGGCCGCGCATAGGGATGCTTGCCATAGATCGCGCGCAGCCAGCGTTGCTGGGCGATCGTGTTGGGATCGCGCTCATTGGCGAGGATGCCTGAGAGTGTCTGGGCGCGGATGCGGTCGATCGGCGCCTGGTCGAAGCGCGGGCTGTTCACCGAGAGCTTCAGCAGGCCGAAAGCCTCGTCCTTCTGGTCGGACAGCATGCGCATCGAGCCATAGGTGCCGTCGCGCGCCGCCTGAAAACTCATCTCGGCGCCGGCATCGTCGAGCTTTAGCTGGAAGGCCTCGCTGTCGAGGTCGCCGGCGCCCTCGTCGAACAGGCCGGTCATCAAATTGACCAGCCCTTCCTTGCCGGCGGGGTCCTGTGCGGTGCCGCCATCGAAGACGAAGCGGATGGCAACCAGCGGGATCGAATGGTCTTCCACCAGCCAGGCGGTGATGCCCTTCTTCGACTTCACCTCCTGGATATTCATCTCCGCGTGAGCGGCAAGCGCCGGCAAGAGCAGGAAGAAAAGGGCAAAGCAGAGGGTGGCGAAGATGCGATAGAGTCCCCCTTCTCCCCTTGTGGGAGAAGGTGTCGCCGAAGGCGACGGACGATGGGTTCTGGGCGGAGTGCGACTTTGGAAACCGCCAGCCCTCGATGCCCGACGAGATAGGTCGCGTTTCTTCCAACACCCCTCATCCGTCTCGGCGCTGCGCGCCGATCCACCACCCTGGGGCGAGCCACGGGTCTCGCCCCGTCCTTCGGACCCCACAAGGAGAGAAGGAAAAGCACTCATCCGTCCGCGTACAAGGCTCATCATCAGTTGCCCGCCTGTTGCTGCGGCAGGAGATAGCCGGTCGTCGAATGGTCGAGCACGAGGTAGCGGGCGGCCGCCGCCTTGATCTCTCCGGCTGTCACCTTGCGGATGCGGTCCGGCCATTCCTCAACATCCTTCACATTGCCGCCGGTGGCGAGCGTCGAGCCGTACATATTGGCCATGTCGTCCTGCTTGTCGCGGGCAAAGATCATCGAGCGGACGTAGCGCGTCTTGGCCCGCTCCAGTTCGTCATCGGTCACCCCGTCCCTCACGATGCGCGCGATCTCGGCGTCGACGGCAGCTTCGACATCGGAAAGCTTGGCGTCGCCGCGCGGCGAGCCGTAGACGGTGAAGTTGGTGGCGTCGAGCATGGTGCCCTGGAAGAACGCGCCGGCCTCGGAGGCGATGCCCTGCTTGACCACCAGCTGCTGGTATAGCCGGCTGCGGTTGTCGCCGCCCAGGATCTCGGCCAGAAGATCGAGCGCCTCGGCCTCGCCGGGCTTGGCGGTATGATAGGACGGCACAACCCATTGCGTGGAAAAGCTCGGCACCGAGACGCGCGCGTCGGTGAGGGTGACCGTGCGCCGCGTGTTCTGCTCCGGCTCGACCGGGCGGATACGCGGCCGCAGATCCGGCCCGCGCGCGACCTTTCCGTACGTCCTTTCGGCCATCGCCTTCACCGCGTCCGGATCGACATCGCCGGCGACGATCACCACGGCGTTGTTCGGCCGGTAGAAGGTGTCGTAAAAAGCCTTGGCGTCCTCGCGGTTCAGCTGCTGCATCTCCTGCATCCAGCCGATCACCGGAATGCGGTAGGGCTGGTTCTGCCAGAGCGTCGCGTCGACCTCCTCGTCGAGCACGGCCTGCGGATCGCTGTCGATACGCGAGCGGCGCTCCTCCAGGATCACGTCGCGCTCGGTCTTGATGACGTCGTCGGTGAGGACGAGGTTGCGCATGCGGTCGGCCTCGAACCCCATCATCTGCTCGAGCGCCGAAGGCGGCACCGTTTCATGGAAGGCGGTGTAATCGTATGACGTGAAGGCGTTGTTCGAGCCGCCGATGTCGGCCACGGCCCGGTCGAACTCGCCGGCAGCGTGGTTGGCGGTCGCCTTGAACATCAGATGCTCGAAGAAATGCGCGATGCCGGATTTGCCGGGCGGCTCGTCGGCGCTGCCGATCTTGTACCAAACCATATGCGTGACGATCGGGGCGCGATGGTCCGGAATGACGACCACCTCCATGCCGTTGTCGAGCAGGAAGTCCTTGACTTCCGCCTCGTCCCCGGCCCACGCCGGAGCCTGCGCTGCCAGTGCCAGCGTGCCGGCAAGGAATGCTGCGCGCAGCCCTCTGGTGCTCAATGTCATCAAATGCTCCGGTTTCGGTCGCGCGACGATAGAAAAGCTTCGCTGGCGAGCCAAAGTGAATTGTTCGTCATTTTCGAGGCGGGACCTAACCTTCTCTCCTTGTGGGAGCCGGGCCTTACCCAACCTCGATGAACCTGATCACCGTATCGCCATAGCCGCGCTCGTCCACCACGGAAAAACCGGCGCCCGGCTCGAATGCCGCCGAGGCCGCCTCCTCGACCACGCAGAGCGCGCCAGGCGAAAGCCAGCCGCCGACCTTGGCCGAGCGCAGCGCGCGTTCGCCGAGCCCCTTGCCATAGGGCGGGTCGGCGAAGACCAGGCCGAAGGGCGAGAGCGTGCCGGCGTCGCCGAGATGGGTGGCGTCGCGGCGGAAGATTTTTGTGCGCCCGGTGAGCCCGAAGGCCTCGACATTGTCGCGGATCAGCCCGCGCCCTTCCGCCGATTCCTCGATGAAGACACAGTAGGAGGCGCCGCGCGACAGCGCTTCCAGCCCGAGCGCGCCGGTGCCGGCGAAGAGATCGAGCACACGGCCGCCCTCGAGCTTCTCGGCATAGCGATGCGCCAGCACGTTGAACACCGCCTCGCGGGTGCGGTCGGTGGTGGGGCGGATGGCGTTAGAACGGGGCGTCGTCAGCGGACGCCCACGAAGCTCACCGCCGACGATCCGCATTGCCACCTCTCGTACCCTTCGGACCGCGCGGCCTGTCGCCGCCGCTTCCCTCGGGTCGATCGCCTCTTGGTTTGCCGAACGGCTTGCCGCCTGGCTTGAACGATGCCTTGCGCGCCTTCGCCTCCGCGACCCTTGCGGCGTCGGCCTCCGCCCTGCCCTTGCCGATCGGCCGAGCGCCCGGCGCCATCCAGACATTGGCTTTGCGCTGGCCCGGCGGCTCGATCGGGCGAGGCTCGCCTTTCTTGCCGCCGGCTTTGCCGCCGAAGCCGCGCTCGGACTTGCCGAAGCCGCGCTCGGATTTGTCGAAGCCGGACTTTGAGCCGCGCTCGCCGAAGGCCCTGTCAGGCTTGGTCGACAGCTTGCCCAGAGCCTCGTCGCGGCTGCCTTCGCGGCGCTTGCGGGCCTTGATCAGCCCACCTTCGCCGATTGGACGGCGATCGCCCTCGCGCGAGAATTTCGGTCGCTCAGCCTCCTCGCGGCGCGGCTCGGTGCGCCGCACCGGCTTGTTGGAGAAGGGTTTCGTGATCTCGGCGTCGAAATTGGCGCCGGATTCCTCGATCAGCCGCTCACCGAGCTGCTCGCGCAGCATGCGGCCCTTGATCTCCTGCACATGGCCTTCCGGCAGATCGTTAAGCTGGAACGGCCCGTAAGAGATGCGGATCAGCCGGGTCACATCCAGGCCAAGCGCGCCGAGGATGTTCTTCACCTCGCGATTCTTGCCTTCGCGCAGTCCAATCGTCAGCCAGGCGTTGGTGCCCTGCTCGCGGTCGAGCGATGCTTCGATCGAACCATAGAAGACACCGTCGACCGCGATGCCTTCGCGCAAGCCAGCAAGCGCGCTCTCTTCGACCTTGCCGTGGACGCGGACGCGATAGCGCCTCAGCCAGCCCGTTGCCGGCAGTTCGAGCACGCGCGACAGCCCACCGTCATTGGTGAGCAGCAGCAGGCCTTCGGTGTTGATGTCGAGGCGGCCGATTGTCATCAGCCGCGGCAGGTCGGCCGGCAACACGTCGAATACGGTCTTGCGGCCTTCCGGATCGCGGTTGGTGGTGACCACCCCCGCCGGCTTGTGGAACAGGAACAGCCGCGTGCGCTCGATCGGCGGGATCTCGGTGCCGTCGAGGTGGATGACATCGTCGGGCATGACGTTGAAGGCCGGCGACGACAGCACTTTGCCGTTGACCTTGACGCGGCCGGCAGCGATCAGTTCCTCAGCGTCGCGGCGCGATGCGATGCCAGCGCGCGCCAGCCGTTTGGCGATGCGCTCGCCAGCCTCCGGCGCTGCTTCCGAGGGCCGCGGGCGCGGCTTGAAGCCGCCCTGCCTGGGCGCGGTGTCGCGCGGCGGACGATCGCTGAAATCGCGCTTTGGGCGCTCCGCGAAATCACGTTTGGGATGGTCGGCGAAGTCGCGCTTGGGACCATCGAAGCGCCGTTCGCCGCGCTCGCCTTCGGCGGCCATCGGCCGATCGCCGCGCGGCGTGTAGGGTTTGCGTCCTTCGCGCTTGTCGAAGGGCTTGCCGTCGCGCGGCGGTCCTTTGCGGAACGGTCTTTCGCCACGCTCGCCGCCCTCGCCGACTTCACGTGGCTTGTAGCTGCGCTTGAAATCCCGGCGCTCGCCTTCGGCCGCCACCGGCCGATCGCCATGTGGCGTATAAGGTTTTCGCGCGCCTTCACGCTTCTCGAATGGCCTGCCCTCGGGGCGCGGTCCTTTGCGGAACGGCCTTTCGCCGCGTTCCGCGCCCTCGTCGCGTGGCTTGTAGGCCCGCTTGAACTGGGGCTTCTCGCCGTCGGCGGCCAACGGCCTGTCGCTACGCTGTGAGTAGGGCTTGCGCGCGCCATCGCGCTTCTCGAAGGGCTTGCCCTCCGAACGCGGCCCTTTGCGGAACGGCTTGTCGCCGCGCGGCGCCGGTTTCGATCCGCCTTTGCGCGGTCCCTTTTGTCGTGATGATTTCTTATCGTCGTCCATATGGATCTTGCTCGTCTTGGACTGCTACAGCGCACGCGCCCCTTCGGACGCGCAATGCAGGCAGTGTCATCTTGATTTTGCGCATGCAGCAGCGCGGCAAAAACCGATTCCGGTTTTCAGGGTCACGCGCTAGATAACAGGATCACCGTCGGGTGGCGAGGAGTAATCGGAATGGAAAGCGCGTGAAGCGGCCGGATTTCATGGCTTTGGCGCTCAAGGAAGCCGAGGCGGCCGCAAGCCGGGGCGAAGTTCCGGTCGGCGCCGTGATCGCTTACGGCAACAATGTGGTGGCGAAGGCCGGCAACCGCACGCGCGAGCTCGCCGACCCGACCGCGCACGCCGAGATGCTGGCGATCCGCGAAGCCTGCCGCAAACTCGCCAGCGAGCGGCTTACCGGTCACGACCTCTATGTGACGCTGGAACCTTGCGCCATGTGCGCCGGCGCCATTTCCTTTGCGAGACTCCGGCGGCTTTATTTCGGCGCCGCCGACGAGAAAGGCGGCGCGGTGGTCAACGGCGCGCGCTTCTTTGCCTCGCCCACCTGCCACCATGCGCCAGACATCTATTCGGGGCTAGGCGAAAGCGAAGCGGCCCTCATCCTGAAGGATTTCTTCCGGGAGAAGCGGGAAATCTAAGGCTGCAGCGCGGTTTGAAGACTGCGGGACGCTTACAGGCCCAGCCAGTCGAACCAGCCGCCGCCCTTCTTGCCTTCCGCCTGCGCCTTGAGCCGGCGCTCCTTCTTGTACTCGTCCTCGCCGAGCTCGTTCTGCGGCGCGGTGTCGGCAGCCTGACGATAGGCGAGCGGCGGCTCGCTCAGATATTTGCGGACATTGGGATTGCCCTGCTTCTGCTCCGCGAGGCGGCGCTGGATCTCGGCGGTGCGGGTCGCGCTGGAATCGTCCGGCGACCAGCGCGGCGGGTGGCTGGACGCAGAATCGGCCATCGCCTTCTTCACCGCCACCGGATCGGTCTGCACGTCCTCGACGGCCTCCGGCTGGTAGTTCGGATCGTTCTGGTGGGCGGTCGCGTCGGCGCGGATGCGGGCGCGGCGCGCCTCGGGCGATTCGGGCCAGTCGGCGCTCGCCGTCTGGATGCTTTCCTGCGGCGGCGGCAGGTTTTCCTTCTGGCCGGGAGCCGGCTTCACCAGATCGGGGCGCGGCTTGTAGTCGATAGGATCGCGGTGCTTCGGCGTGATCGCAATGGCGCCTGAAACGTCGTCGGCGAGCTGCTCGGCGGCGGTCTTGTCCGTTCCGTAGGTCGGAGAGCCGACGCAGCCCGACATGGCAAAGGCCGACACCACGAGCGGCGCCAGCAGCGCGGCGCGCGCAAAAGTCTTTTCGGTCATGCCATACAGTCCCACTCTAGCTGCCTCTGATCGCCACCGGCCAACGGCGCGGTCCCCGTCATCCCCGCACTTGCGATGGAAATCCGGCGACAATTTGTCTGCCGGAGTGTCGCGTGTTTACCTCAACCACTTGTTAAGGGCAACGCGCGGGCGGATATGGGCCGCCCGGCGTGGCATTTCTGCACCGGCTTATAAACAGGTGCCTACAAACGCCCGAGCGCTTTCAGCTCATGCAGCACCGTGGCGTCGCGGGCCGAGACATCCGGGAATTCCGAATCCTGCCCGACATCGGCCGTGTAGCGCCAAGAGCGCGCGCATTTGACCAGACCGCGGTCCTCGGCCTTTTCCACAACCACGGCGACGCCCTTGACGTCGTCGAGGGTAAAAGCGCCCTCAGGCGCCTTGCCATGCTTGATGACCAAGTCGCTGGTGATCGCCATCTCGGCCATGTCGACATCGGCGATCGCGGCTTCCAGCGCGGCATCGTCGATCGTGACCACCGGCACGGCTTCCAGCGAGGAGCCGATCAGCTTTTCGGCGCGCGCGATCTCGAGCGCGCCGGTGACGACGCGGCGCACTTGCCGGACCTTGCGCCACTTCTCGGCCAGCGCCTCGTTCCGCCAGTTTTCCGGAATGGCCGGGAACTGGTCGAGATGCACCGAGACGGCCTCGGGGTGGCGGTCGAGCCAGGCCTCTTCCATGGTGAAGGGCAGCATCGGCGCCAGCCACTTCACCAGGCATTCGAAGAGGTGACGCACGACCTGCACCGCCGCCTTGCGGCGCAGGCTGGAGGGCCCGTCGCAGTAGAGCGCGTCCTTGCGGATGTCGAAGTAGAAAGCCGAGAGCTCCACCACCATAAAGTCGAGCAGCGCGCGGGTGATGCGCTTGAACTCGAAGGCGTCGTAGCCCTGGCGCACCAACTCGTCGAGCTCGGACAAGCGGTGCAGCATCAGCCGCTCCAACTCCGGCATCTTGTCCAGCGCAACGTCCTCGCCATCGTCATGGGCAAGCGTGCCCAGCATCCAGCGGATCGTGTTCCTGAGCTTGCGGTAGGCGTCGATATTGGTCTGCAACACGTTCTTGCCGAGCCGCTGGTCTTCCCAATAGTCGGTCGTCACCACCCAGAGCCTGAGGATATCGGCGCCGGACTGCTTGATCACGTCCTGCGGCACGACGGTGTTGCCGAGCGACTTCGACATCTTGCGGCCTTCCTCGTCCATGGTGAAGCCATGGGTGATGACCGTGTCGTAGGGCGCCCTGCCCCTGGTGCCGCAGCTTTCTAGCAGCGAGGAATGGAACCAGCCGCGATGCTGGTCCGAGCCTTCGAGATAGACGTCGGCCGGCCATTTGAGGTCGGGGCGATCCTCCAGCGTGAAGACATGCGTCGAGCCGGAATCGAACCAGACGTCGAGGATATCCATCACCTGGTGCCATTTCGAGGCGTCATGATTGCCGAGGAAGCGCTCCTTGGCGCCGTCCGCGAACCAGGCGTCGGCGCCTTCCTTCTCGAAGGCGTCCATGATGCGCTGGTTGACCGCCTCGTCCTTCAGCACATTGCCGTCCTCGTCGGCGAAGACGGCGATCGGCACGCCCCAGGCGCGCTGGCGCGACAGCACCCAGTCGGGGCGTTCCTCGATCATGGCGCGGATGCGGTTCTGGCCGGCCGCCGGCACGAAGCGGGTGTCGTCGATCGCCTTAAGCGCGCGGCTGCGCAGCGTCGTACCGTCGCCGAGGTCCTTGTCCATATAGACGAACCATTGCGGCGTGTTGCGGAAGATGATCGGCTTCTTCGAGCGCCAGGAATGCGGATAGCTGTGCTTCAGCCGGCCGCGCGCGAAGAGCGCGTTGCGCTTGATCAGCTCCTCGATGACCGCCTGGTTGGCGTTGCCCTTCTTGCCGTTGTCGTCGATGACGCGCGCCGGCCCGCCCTCGCGGTCCGGGCCGAAGCCCGGTGCGTCCCTGGTGAAGAAGCCGGCATCGTCGACCGGGAACGGGATCGAGGTGTCGACGCCGCGCTTGAGCAGCTCGGCCACCGCATCCATCCAGGCGTCGAAGTCCTCGCGGCCGTGGCTGGGCGCGGTGTGCACGAAGCCGGTGCCGGCATCGTCGGTGACATGCTCGCCCGCGATCATCGGCACGGGGAACTGATAGCCGTCCGCAAGGCCCCTGAACGGGTGCGAAAGTGTCAGGCTTGCAAGCTGTTCGGCCGAAACGTTGTGAAGGCGGTTCAACGTGACCTTGGCCTTGGAAGCGGCGTCCTCGGCCAGCGCGTCGGCGAAGATCAGCTTCTCTCCGGGCTGCGGGCCGAAATCGTTCTCGGCCGCCGTCACCTCGTAGAGGCCGTAGGCGACGCGGGACGAATAGCTGACGGCGCGGTTGCCGGGCAGTGTCCACGGCGTCGTCGTCCAGATGACGACATGGGCTTCTAGCAGGTCGAGCGAGGATTCGGACAATGCCGCCGCCTGCGCGTCCTCGGCGCCGGAAACCGGGCGCGCAAGGCTCGCGACCGGGAATTTCACCCAGATCGTGTCGCTCTCATAGTCCTGGTACTCGACTTCCGCCTCGGCCAGCGCGGTGCGCTCGACAACGCTCCACATCACCGGCTTGGAACCGCGATAGAGCTGGCCCGACATGGCGAACTTCAACAGCTCGCCGGCGATGCGCGACTCGGCATGATAAGCCATCGTTGTGTAAGGGTTGTCGAAATCGCCGATGACGCCGAGGCGCTGGAACTCGTCGCCCTGCACCTTGATCCAGTGCTGGGCGAAGTCGCGGCATTCCTTGCGGAACTCGTTGACCGGCACCTCGTCCTTGTTCTTGCCCTTGGCGCGATACTGCTCCTCGATCTTCCATTCGATCGGCAGGCCGTGGCAGTCCCAGCCCGGCACGTAATTGGCGTCGTAGCCGCGCATCTGGAAGGAGCGGTTGATGACGTCCTTGAGGATCTTGTTCAGCGCATGGCCGATATGGATGTTGCCGTTGGCATAGGGCGGGCCGTCATGCAGCACGAATTTCTCGCGCCCGGCGGCTTCCTCGCGGAGCTTGCGATAAAGGTCCATGTCCTGCCAGCGCTTGACCAGGCCGGGTTCCTTCTCGGGCAGGCCGGCGCGCATCGGGAAATCCGTCTGCGGCAAATAGAGCGTTCTGGAATAGTCGATCGTTTCAACGGTGTCGGTCATTGGTCTGCCATGTGCATTGCCCGGCGGCGGAAAGGCTCGGGCGTTGAACTATCATCATCTGGAAAAAGCGCGAGGGCCACGCGCAAAAGTCCCGGCGGCTCCGGCGGCTCTCAGGCCACCCGGAACACCGGGCTCGTAATTCGTATCGCAATCGCAAACAGGCGCGAAAAGCTCGTCATGGCGTGGCTTTTAGCGGATGGCGCGGCAGGAATAAAGCGCGGATTTCAAGGCAGAGCGCTGGTTTCTTGCCCTACATCGAGAAATTGAAGCGGTAGGTGGTCGAGACACCGACTGTCCACTGATTGCGGTCGCCGCGCTGCTTGACCAGGCTGGAATCGGCCGCCGGCCCCATCAGGCGCGAATATTCGGTGAAGACGCTGGCCGTCATCGGCTCGGTCACTTTCCAGGTGATCGCGCCGCCGAGGCCCGTCGACTTCAGCCCGCCGCCCGGATGGTATTCGCTCAAGCCCGAAGCCGCCGCTTCCTTGGCGTTGACGCCGTAATAGGCGTCGAAATAACCCGACGAAGCGAAGGATACGCGGGGGCCGCCGGAGATGCGCACCGTGGGCGTGACGTCGTAGAAGGCGTCCGCCGCGATGTCGGCGACGAAGCCGTCATGGGCACGGATGCCGTGCCTCAACTCCGCACGCGCACGCATCCAGTCGAAAGGATAGAATTCGAAGAAGCCGCCCGCCTCGCCGCCCCAGCGCACCGGGTCGAGGCCCTTCAGCTCGTCCTTGCTGTCGCGCGAGAACAGGAACTTGCCGGTGAGGCCGGCGCGCACGCTGCCGTCGTCGATCAGCGCCAGCGAGATGTTGTCGTTGCGCGAGGTGAAGCGCGCCTCCGGACCGGCCTTGCCGAGCGAGATGATGGGCTGGGCGCTCAGCATGTACTTCTTGCCGCCTTCGAAATTCGGCGCGACCAGGCCGGTGGCGCCGAGCGTCAGGTACCAGTCGCCGGAAATCCAGCTCCCCTCGCCCGCCCGGGCTGAGGAGACGGCCATCAGGCCAGAGGCGAGAACCAGCGGAATCGTCCCGACAATACGCATCGTCACCCCTTACGCGAAACAGGCCGGCAGGAACACCCGGCAGCGCTCAAGCCATGACGCGAGTTCGGTAAAATTTGACTTAAGATCCGTAACAGTGGCGACGGCGGCTGGACTGCTTGGTTCCCACTGATTCAACGACTCGCGTTGTCGCAAATTCAAGACGTCCGGAACGCGCCGATATCGTTCTCTAATGGGTCAAGGGGCGGCGGCTCGGTTTTGAGCATTGTCGAC
>NZ_LPVS01000006.1:0-11473 GCF_014843905.1 Mesorhizobium silamurunense
ATACCCCCGAGTCATAACGCCGCGGCCGCCACCGGTTTTGCCCCGGTTACGTTAATTGAGCACTTCAAGGTCGAAGCGTCCTTAATCTGTGTAACAAAATGTCAGGAATCCCCTTGGTCCGCCATGGCGTCTTTCAACGTCGAGGTGGTCAGCGTCCTGTTTGGGGCCGTCTGCTGACCGTCTGGTTTCGGCCCCAGCAATAGGATTAGCTGACAAACGAGCAGCGTGACCCGATGATCGCAGCCGCTTCTGTAGTGCGAGATGGAGTTTCTTGTGCCCCACCGACGCACGCACACCTTTCAAGCGTCGACTCGAACTGCGGGAGGGGGCCCACTTCAGCTGGTGACGAACTCCAGAAGGTCGGCGTTCAGCACATCAGCATTCACTGTGAGCATCCCGTGCGCAAAACCAGGATAGGTCTTCAGCGAGCCGTTCGGCAGCAGCTTGACCGCCTTCAAAGCCGAGGCGGCGATCGGAACGACCTGGTCGTCCTCACCGTGCAGCACCAGCGTCGGCACGGTGATCGCCTTGAGGTCATCGGTCTGGTCGGTTTCCGAGAAGGCCTTGACGCCATCGTAGTGCGCCTTGGCGCTACCCATCATACCCTGCCGCCACCAGTTCCTTCGAGGACCGTCGCGCCCTCGCGGTTGAAGCCGTAGAACGGGCCTGACGGGACGTCTCGGAAGAACTGTGCACGATTACTGGCCAGGGCCGACCGAAAACCGTCGAAGACCTCCATAGGTGTTCCTTCGGGGTTGTCGTCGGTCATCAGCATCAGCGGAGGAATGGCAGCGACGAGGACGGCCTTGGCCACCCGGCCAGCAGGTTCGCCATGTCGCGCCACGTACCGTGCCACTTCGCCACCACCGGTGGAATGGCCGATGTGAACCGCTTTTTTCAAATCTAGCGCCTTGGCGACGGCAAACGCGTCGGCCGCGTAGTGGTCAATGTCATGACCATCGGCGACCTGCTCCGAACGCCCGTGGCCGCGCCGGTCATGCGCGACGACACGATAGCCCTTCGACAGAAAGAAAAGCATCTGCGCGTCCCAGTCATCGGAGCTGAGCGGCCAGCCATGGTGAAAAACGATGGGCTGGGCGTCCTTGGGACCCCAATCCTTGTAGAAAATATGTACATCGTCGTCGGTCGTGACAAAGCCCATGATGTGTTCTCCTTCTGGAACGTCGCGGATGCTAGGCCCCGCGGCATACGCGGCGCCCAGCGGAAAGGCGAAACTTGCGGCGAGCGCCGAGGCCGAAATCAGGGCATCGCGGCGGGTGAGCGGCAGGCCAAAGGCGGATGTGCGAGACATAGAAAAGCCCAGTGAGTTATTGGAAGGGACATCCAGTCGTTGTCGCTCCGTCAGCCATGATCTTATCCAGCACGGCTGGCACCTTCCTCGGGATCGAACATCGAGAGGCCGGCAACGCCTCCGCTTACCGGCACCTCGTTCTGCAACACGTCCCAGTGTTCGACGAGCTTGCCACCCTCGACCCGAAAGATGTCGACCACAACCTGGGGCTCGTCCGCCCAGCCGCGGATACGGCCATGGATGGCGACGAGATCACCTTCGGCGATGATCAAGCCCGGCTCATAGTGGACGGAAGGCGACAGGGCCTCGACGAGACCCTGCAATGCGTCCCGGCCTTGAGGAATGTTTGGATTGTGCTGGATGTAATCGTCGGCGTAGAGTCGCCCAACCGCCGAGGCGTCGTGGCGCTGGAACAGCGACGTCATCGCATCCAGCACCAGCGCCCTGTTGCGGTGGGGACGATCATCGGCGGTGCGATCCGCAGGCCGCGTGATTGCAAATGTTCCAGTCATTCGCAGAAACTGACCATCGGGCAAAGTGGCGAACGAGTGGACCACGCCGCGATCATAGTCTTGGACATTGATGACAGTCGCACCGTCCATCTCCTGCCAACTGACGGCGAAGATACTGTTGCCGAGCGGCACAATCTGAATATCGACGGTCTCGGTGTGGGCGAACGGTCCTTCCGTGATCTCGAACGTCAGTTGCGTGCTTGAGAGAAGCGTCAAGCTCACTTTGAAGTTCGGATAGGTGACGTCCATCTCCTGTCCGATAGGGAAACTCTCCATCGACATCGTCATAGTCCTTTCTCCGAGGCGGTGAATGCCAGGCTAAGCCGGCTGTGGTCGCGGGTGGCAGTCGGCGGGAGTGGTTCTTGGGCAGGGCCGCCGTCCGACATGGACGGCGGCCTTGCTGGAAAGGGATGACGCCGGTCGACGAGCGGTCAGTCGCTCGAGATCCTGGTCATCCCCGGCAGAGATCAGCCGGCGGCGCCTGGAACAGGCGTGTTGAGCAGCTGTTGCTCCCACAGGAAGGCGATGCCGCTGCCAGCGGCATGCTGCACAAGCAGCTCCGAAAGCTCGGCGGCATGCTCTGTCCGTGCCCAGTCGCGCTGCCATTCCGAAGCCACTGCCAGCCAGGTCATCATGTTCGCGCCGGCCGCGATCATGCGCTGGATGGCGACCTCGTGGGCCTCGACCGAAGTGCCGCCGGACGCATCGGTGACAACCGTCACGTCCCAACCTTCGCCGAGCGCCTGGATCGTCGGCATCGCAACGCATATCTCGGTCCACAAGCCGGCGATAATCAGCTGCTTGCGGCCCGTCGCCTTGACCGCGTTCACCACCTTCTGGTCCTCCCAGGTGTTGATGAACGTCCGGTCGATTACCTCCTGGCCGGGGAATACATCGGTGATCTGGGGGAAGATAAGACCGCCCCGGTCAGCGATCACGCTCGTCAGGATGGTGGGAACGCCGAAGGCCTTGGCGGCCTTCGCCAGTGCCGTCGAATTGTTGACCACCATGTGCGGATCGTGGCTGTTGAGGTTTGCGAGCTGATAAGGCTGGTGATCAATCAGAACGAGGACCGAGTCTTCGGGGCGAAGAAGCGAATCAAGGCCGTTACGAAGGGTCATCAAGACTTCCTTTCTCTGCCGCTATGGACGGCAATGGGTTCACGGGAAACATGCGCCAGCGGGCGATGTTGCCTGGAGGCAATTTGCTGTTCCTTCTGGTGATGCGGTAGTGCCATAATCAGGCAAGCTGCGTCGCGAAATTAGGAACGCCGGATGGACATCGAAGATCTACAGACATTCGTCGCAGTGGCCGATGCAGGGGGCGTATCGGCCGCCGCGCGCCGACTCGGCGTCTCCAAGTCAATCGTCAGTCGGCGGCTCTTTCGGGTTGAAGCGGAACTTGGCGTTCAGTTGCTTGCACGATCGACCCGCGGCGCCGCGCTTACGGAAGCGGGGATCACGTTCAGAGACCATGCGGCCCGAGCCAGCGCCGAGATCGATGCGGCCAGGGAAACGATCCTCCCCACCGGTGAGCTGCGCGGCCGCCTGAGGGTTGCGATGCCGCTTTCTTTTGGCCCGACCCACTTCGCCCCGGTGCTTGCGGAAATGGCGCGCCAGCACCCGCGGCTTCACATTCATACCTCCTACAGCGATCGCTTCGTCGATCTCATCGCAGAGGGTTTCGATTGCGCAATCCGGGGCGCCTACCTTCGGGACTCCAACCTGATCGCGAAGCGCGTCGGGCCGATCCATGGAAAGCTTGTCGCAAGCCCGGATTATATCGAAGCGCACGGTTCACCTGAAACGGTAGAGCAGCTCGTCAACCATCAGGCCCTCATGCAAGGAACGGAAGCCTGGCAGTTCATGGATGGCGACAAGATCGTTACTGTTCAGCCGCAGGGCAGGTTCAAGGCCGACAACGCTACGGCGCTTGCCGCTGCCGCGGCGGCTGGACTCGGCATCGCCTGGCTCCCCGATTGCATCACACACGAATACGTGACCTCCGGCGCTCTGGTCCCGATCATGACACGCTATCCGGTACCTCCGGGGGCCGCGTATGTCGTCCGCCCACCGGGTCAGCATCCCCCGCGGAAAGTGCGGGTGCTCACCGAGATGCTGACTGAGTATTTCAAACGGAACCCGGACCTTTGGGGCCTCGACCGCTAGAACGCGAACGGTTCAAAGCATTATCAAGGGAACCGTGTTCGACGGTGGCACACTTCGGCGACATGGCCCGCACGTTCCACTTGCTGCGACACAGCTTGACGTATCACGGGGCTAGTTCGGTTGAAGGTCGTGCGCCAGTTTAGACATTCCGGAAGCCCAAGAGAGGATGGCGCGTATGAGTTGGAACCCGGCAATCGAATCGGGCTGCCCCGATGAGGTCGGAATCGACGCGATCGAAACCCTCATCGTTCCCCGTTCCCGCGACCTCGGCGGCTTCGAGGTCCGGCGCGCGCTGCCGGCGCCGAAGCGGCAGATGGTCGGGCCGTTCATCTTCTTCGACCAGGCGGGGCCGGCCGAACTATTGACCGGACATGGCATCGATGTCCGTCCGCACCCGCATATCGGGCTCGGCACCGTCACGTACCTTTATCGCGGCGACTTTCATCACCGCGACAGCACCGGCGCCGATCAGATAATACGTCCTGGCGCGCTGAACTGGATGGTCGCCGGGCGTGGCGTTACCCATTCGGAGCGCACCTCCGCGCCGGCCCGGAGCGGTCCGAACAGTCTGTTCGGGATCCAGACATGGCTTGCCCCTGCCAGACACGCATGAGGATATGGCGCCCACCTTCGAACATCACGGCAAAGAGGCGCTGCCGATGATCGAGGATAGCGGCATTTCGGTTCGGCTCATACTTGGAAACGCCTACGGCAAGGTCGCGCCCGCGACGATGTTCTCCGAGACGTTCTACGCCGATGTGAAACTCGAGCCCGGAAGCCGGCTGCCCATGCCGGACGATCACGAGGACAGAGCCTCTACATCGTCGAAGGCTCGATCTCGATCGCCGGCCAGGCTTTCGAGGCGCCGCAGATGATGGTCTTCCGCCCCGGCGACAGGATCACGGTCGCGGCCGGCGACCAGGGCGGGCGGTTGATGATCCTCGGCGGCGCCACGCTCGGCGGACCGCGCTACATCTGGTGGAACTTCGTCGCCTCGTCCCGGGAGCGCATCGAAGAAGCCAAGGCCGAATGGCGCGCCGAAAACTGGGGCAAGGGGCGCTTCGATTTGCCAGTCGGCGACCGGGACGAGTACATTCCACTGCCGGACTGAGTGACAATGATGGGGTGATCGCGCGGGCGCAATTCAAGCGGCCCGGACCACAGGAATCGCTCCCATATGGGGCACATGCTGGGTGGAGAAGGCGGAATGACCAACAAATGGCCTCACCTGGACTACCTTGGCTGGCGTGAGACGTGTTCAGCCCTGCATCTCTACCTGCAGGTCGCCGGCAAATACCGGCTGGCGCATACGCCGTGGCTGAACCATTCCTGGAACGCGACATTCTATGTCACGCCGAACGGTCTGGCATCCTCGCCGATCCCCGACGGCCTGGGCATCGAGGTCCTGTTCAATCTTCGAGAGCACATGGTCGTGGGCACCTGCGGCGACGGGCGCAAGGCGTCGTTCGCACTCGAGCCGATGACCGTCGCGGCGTTCCACGCCAGTTTCGTGGAGTTAATTTCGGGGCTCGGCGGCACGCCGACCTTCAACGGACAACCCAACGAGGTGGCAAACCCCGTACCCTTCGCCGAAGATCATCGCGACCGGCCCTATGATCGCGACGCCGTTCGACGCTTCCATCAGGCGTTGATGGCGGTCGACAGGGTTTTCAATCGATTCCGCACCTCGTTTGTCGGCAAATCCAGTCCAGTCCATCTGTTCTGGGGCGCTCTCGACCTGGCTGTCACCCGGTTTTCCGGACGGCGCGCGCCGCTCCACCCCGGCAATATTCCCGCCCTGCCAGACGACGTGGCCCAGGAGGCCTATGACCGCGAGGTCTCGTCAGCGGGATTCTGGCCGGGTGGCGGCGGCATCGACTATCCTGCCTTCTACGCCTACGCCTATCCGGCGCCGAGCGGTTACCGCGCCGCGACGGTCCGGCCCGATGCCGCGTTCTGGCACGACGGCCTGTCTGAATTCATCCTCCCCTACGATGCCGTGCAGCCGGCGGCCGATCCCGACGACACCCTGATGGCTTTCCTCGTCTCGGCCTACGAGGCTGCCGCCGAGCTGGGCGGCTGGGACCGCGATCTTCTGGAATGTGCGAGCGAACAGCCGCGTCGGGTCCGCCGCCCGGACGCGGCTCTGGCGAAGGATGCGCCTTCAGCCGGCGACGAAAAGGTCGAACGAGAGGATGGGGCATCAAAAGGGCGTTACCGGCTGATCATCGATGGCGTCGAGGCGGAGATGACCTACAGCCGGGCCGGTAAGGGGTTGATCATCATCGACCATACCGAAGTTCCGGCGGCCTTGCTTGGCCGCAAGGTCGGCGAGCGACTGGTGAGACAGGCGGTCGAGGATGCCCGGCGCGACGGGGTCGCCATCATGCCGCTCTGCCCGTTCGCAAAAGCGCAGATCGGCCGTCATCCGGAATGGCAGGACGTGCTACGTCGACAATAGGGGGCGTGGCTGTCTGCCGAAACACCCAACAGCCGACATCGCCAAGCGTATGGGGCCCGCAAAGTCGCCTTGTTCACCGACGCAATCGAACCGGGGGCACCTTCCTCTGAAGCAGCGGTGCATGGCACGGCGCGACCGAGGAAAGCGTAAGCCGAAACCGGCATTGCCGTTCGCGCAAAGGCCCGGCCTGAACGGGTCGGTGGCATCGGACCGGCCATCGCTCCGGAAGGTGGTCGCCCCCTCGGCTTGAGAAGCCTTCGGCCAGCGTTCCTCCTTTCGCAACACAGCTTGGCATTTCTCGATACTGAAAGAGACAGATCCCGAGCACCAAATTCGTGGATCAGGCCTTTGACCGCCTGCCGCGTCTCACGCGAACGCCTGGGCGCTTGAACCAACAATGGTAAAAAAGGACAAACATATGATCGATCTGAATGGGAAGCGTGCATTGGTTACTGGAGCTTCGCGGGGCATCGGAGGCGCGATCGCGTTGGCGCTGGCAGAGAACGGTGCTGACGTCGCGTTCACGTACCAGCGCTCGGCCAAGAAAGCTGAAGCGATGGCCAAATCCATCGAGAGCACAGGGCGTCGCGCAGTCGCCATCCAAGCCGACAGCGCCGCCCCGGAGGCCATCATGCGCTCTGTGAGCGAAGCCGTCTCGGCGCTCGGTGGACTCGATATCCTCGTCAACAGCGCGGCTATCGGCCACACGGGTACGATCGCCGACATCGACGTGAATGACTATCAGGCCGTGATGGACGTCAACGTGCGAGCGCCAGTGCTGTTTGCGAAAGCAGTTATCCCGCATCTCACCGAAGGGGGACGCATCATCACGATCGGTTCGGCCTTGGGGGAACGGGTCCCGTTCCCAGGCATAACGGCTTATGCGATGTCCAAGGCGGCACTTACCTCCTTCACCCGCGGTCTTTCGCGCGAACTCGGCCCGAACGGCATCACCGTGAATCTTGTGCAACCCGGGGCGACCAACACGGATGCAAATCCGGCGGATGGGAAGGCTGCCGATTTCCAGCGAAGCCTGACGTCTTTGGGACGCTACGCCGAGCCGCGCGAAGTCGCGAACGCCGTGGTCTTTCTGGCAAGTCCCGCCGCGAGCGTGATTACGGGCGCCATCTTGACCGCCGACGGCGGTGCAATCGCCTGAGCCAACTTGATATTCGCCAGCAGGCCAATCGCCTGCCGCAAGCTGCATCGAGCACGGCCTCGTCGAGGACTGCATGTGCCGAAACCGAACCTGCCGGTCGCATTTAGGCCCGGCTCTACAGGGCCGGGCCGTTGGATTTCAGGCGGAAGGGAAAGTTTGCCTGAACGACTGAGTTGAAGGCGCGAACCAGACCAGACAAATTTGCCTGAAACGGGGCCGGAAGTGGTCCGATAGCTTTCGGGATGATGCTGTCGACAAGCTGCCGTTCCGTTGACGACCCAACTTGCGTCATCGCCTGCTTCAGCCTGACCGATCGAAACTGGCTATCGGCCCAATGTAGGATTCTTCCGCACTACGATCAGAGGCAGGACACTGGTTCGTTGGCGCAATAGGAATGAACTGAGCACTCCCAGTCCTCTGGCCCACGACCAGGGCGCGGCAGCTCGTCGCTCTGGTTAAGGTTCTTTCTTCCGCAGGTCTTTGACGACGTCGAGAAAAGCCCGCAGTGCCGGCGGCACGGCTCGATGTCCGGGATAGTAGACCGCAACGTCTTCCGGAGCGGGCATCCACCTGGTTAGGACCTTGCGCATCCGGCCATCGGACATGGCCGCTTCGGCGGCCCAATCCGCCACATAGGCGATTCCTAGACCCTTTATTGCGGCTTCGACCATTAGCTCCTCGTCATCAAGAACGATGGGGCCGTTGGCGTCAATCACGAGTTCCTGGCCGGCGCGTTCGAACTCCCATCGATAGAATTTGCCGTTGGGCATCCGGTGCCCGATGCAATGGTGGCGCTGCAATTCCTCCGGGGTTCCCGGCTCGCCGAAGCGGTCGAGATAGGCGGTCGAGGCGACACAAATGAACGTCAGGGGGCGTGCAAGCGGCACGGCGATCATGTCCTTGGGGACCGATCCGAGGAGGCGCACGCCGGCATCGAACCCGCTGGACACGATGTCGATGAGTCGCCCCTCGACGACGATGTCCAAGGTCACGTCAGGATGGAGCTCCGCCATCTGCGGAAGAACCTCGCGAACGAGAAGCCCAACCACCAGTCGCGGTGCGTTGATGCGGACCGTTCCCGCAACATTGCCCCGGAACCCTGCGACGCTGTCGAGCGCCTCGTCCAGTGAGGCGAGCGCCGGCTGAAGGCGGCCGAGCAGTTGGAAACCGGCTTCCGTGGGCGAGACGCTGCGTGTTGTGCGGTTCAGAAGGCGCACGCCCATGCGCTCCTCGAGCGCTCGCATCGCATGGCTCAACGTGGAAGGCGCCGTGCCGATCTCGTCCGCTGCGCGGCGGAAGCTGCGGTGCGTGGCAACGGCTACAAAGGCGGTGAGATCGTTGAGGGACGGGCGGGACATTGATGGTAATTTTGCATCACCTCATGCCGATTTCAACGGCTAATGCGCGTAATGCGATTGCCGTATCTCCTGCTTGTATCAACCCGGAGATCCAGCGGCCCGGCCCTCTGACGGTCCGCTCCCATTATCAAGACAGAAAGGAACACGAAATGCCTGCAGGTGATGCCATCTATCCGGCCAAACGCCACGCGTTATACGATATTCATCGATATTCCGCGGCCATTCGCTCCGGCGATCTTCTCTTCGTGTCGGGTCAGGTCGGGAGCCGTGAGGACGGCTCGGCCGAGCCCATATTCGAGGATCAGGTTCGGCGGGCCTTTGCCAATCTGCGCGAGGTCTTGGCCGCCGCCGGGTGTAGATTCGATGACGTTGTCGACGTCACCACCTTCCACACTAACCCGGACGACCAGATCGCAACGGTGCTGGCCGTCCGGGCGGAAGAGATCGGCGGACCTCCCTATCCGAACTGGACGGCAGTAGGCGTCAACTGGCTTGCCGGCTTTGATTTCGAGATCAAGGTCGTCGCCCGCATCCCTTCGACGACCAACGGCCAGCCGGCGGACAAGCGCTGATCGCTCGCCCTGCAATTTCTGTACTGGCGATTGTTCGCAACGACGCTAAGGGCAACAGGGGAGCTTTCAGGCTCCCCATGCAAACGGCTTCAACTTTGCGAATGGGTCGACTCCGGCTAGGACGAACGAGCGGTTAGGGAACGCGCCAGAAAAAGTCGGCTTGGTCCGCGCCGCGACCTACAGCTTCGCCGTCGGCGAAGTCTGCATTTAGGCAGCGGCAAGGGCACCCTCTACGGCTGAGATGCTGAAGGGTTTCGGGTGCCGTCAGGCGTACGAAAGCCTCTCATGCAGGAACCCGCGGTCCGTGCGCGGTGAGCCATGGGGATTTGTGTTTTGGGGTGTGCCAGCGTCTGTCGCGGACGTCCACATGGGGCGCTGGTGGCTGGTCGAGCATGCGGCTTCTGGGCCAGGTCGGAGAGCTTCTTGCGGTGATACCGACGGGCTTCACGTGCCTGACGACCGGCGCCATAGCGATGCGCGCATACCTTCCCGTTGACCCGCGCCGGCGCGGCGCGGTCGTGCGAGGAAGCGGGCCATCCCGGGTCATGGGGCGGTCTCCCGGTTCGTCGTCCGTGCGCCCGGCGGGCCGCGCGGCTGCCTGCACCGTTCGAACACCTCGATGACGATCATACGGCCGCCGCAGCACGGGCACGGCGGGCGGAAGTCGTCCGGTTCCGTCGGCGGATCGTTCGTGACGGGAGGCGCGGCCGCGAGCAGTTGGCGGGCGAGCGCGAGGCAGTCCTTGCGAGAGCCGCCCGCGAGCAGGCCGTAGTGGCGGATGCGATGGAAGCCGCGCGGCAGGACATGGAGCAGGAGGCGGCGGATGAACTCGTCGGTCGCAAGCGTCATGACGCGCTGGCGGTCGGCGCCGTCGCGGCGATAATCCTTATAGCGGAAGATGACGCCATCCTCGTCGAAACGGATAAGGCGGCGGTTCGAGATGGCGACCCGGTGCGTGTAGATGGGGTATTCGGCTTACGCCCCTTCTTCAACGGTGATGCAAGAAGGTGCTGCGCTTCGAGCTGATGATAGAACGTGGTCTGTCCAAACAGCCACAAGCATCAGGAAAGGAAGCGCAGCATGAAGCACTTTATCGGCCTCGATGTCTCGGTGAAAGAGACCTCTGTTTGCATTGTCGACGAGACCGGCAAGATTTGTCGCGAGGTGAAGGTCGTCAGCCACTCCGACGATCTCCTCGCCGTCCTGAAGGATCCTACCTTGAACATTGAACGGGTCGGTCTCGAGGCCGGGCCCTTGTCGCAATGGCTTTTTGAGGGGCTGGCGTGCGCCGGGTTGCCGGTTATCTGCATCGAGACGCGTCATGTGAAAGCGTTCCTGAAGGCGCAGCCGAACAAGACCGATCGCAATGACGCGCGCGGCATCGCGCAGATGATGCGGGTCAACCTGTACCGCCCGGTGCATGTGAAGACGCTCACGAGCCAGAAGCGGCGGGCACTCTTGACGGCCCGCAAGCTGCTGCAGGGAAAGGCGATCGCCATCGAGAACGACATCCGCGGTCTTCTGCGCAACTTCGGCCTCAAGGTCGGTGTTGTGGGAACGGTGAAGTTCGAGGAGCGGATTTGCGAGCTCGTCGAAGGCATGCCCGACCTCAAGGAGATCATGGAGCCGCTGCTGGCCGCCCGGCGGAAGCTGCGTGCCGAATTTGCTCGCCTGCACAAAAAAGTGCTCACGATCTCCAGGAATGATGCGACCTGCCATCGCTTGATGACGGTTCCCGGTGTCGGCCCCGTGGTGGCGCTCGCGTATACCGCGACGATAGACATTCCACAGCGGTTCAGAAACTCGAAGGCGGTGGGGCCGATCCTGGGGCTGACACCGAAGCTCGACGAGTCCGGCGAAAGCAAGCGCGTTGGAGGCATCTCCCTCTGCGGGGATAGCATGATGCGAACATTGCTCTATGAGGCTGCCCA